>DAOWHK010000210.1 GCA_030641465.1 Parachlamydiales bacterium
AAATAGGTCTATTTCATTTTGTTAGAAAATTAATCTACCCTCATAAATATAAGAAAAAATTAGGTTAGTCCAAAATCTACCTATGCACAAACCAAAATTTTTAAGATGCCACGTTCTTCCGTAAAAAAATCCACATTGAATTGGTATGTATTAAAAATAAAAAATATTGCAATCTTAGTAGAAAATTATGGCAAAAAATTCTATGGCAGCCCCCCTTCATCTCTACCAAAAAATGCTCCGTATCCGTCTTATTGAAGAAAGGATTGCTAAAGAATATTCTCAGCAAAAAATGCGCTGCCCAGTGCATTTAAGCATTGGTCAAGAAGCTGTAGCTGTTGGCGTTTGCTCTGCACTTCATGCCTCGGATTTCCTTGTTAGCGGACACAGAGCTCATGCGCATTACTTAGCAAAAGGGGGCGATCTAAAAATCATGCTCGCAGAAATTTATGGAAAAAAAACCGGCTGCTCTCTTGGACGCGGCGGGTCGATGCACTTAATCGATCTTTATGCTGGAATTCTTGGAACAACCCCAATTGTTGGAGGAAGCATCCCTATTGGAGTGGGATCTGCATTTTCCAGCAAATTAAAAAATGAAACTAACATCACAGTCATTTTTTTTGGAGAAGGCGCTACAGAAGAAGGTGTTTTTTCCGAATGCTTAAATTTTGCATCATTGCATTCCCTTCCCACCTTATTTGTCTGCGAAAACAACCTGTACTCCGTCTACTCCCCGCTAGATGTTAGACAATCTTCCAAAAGAGATATTGTAAAAATCGCAAAAGCTCATGGAGTGGAAGCTTCAAGGGAGGACAGCAATGATGTCACAAAAATTTACAAGCAAGCAAAATCTGCAATCGATGCCGTCAGATCAGGACTTGGTCCCCATCTATTAGAGTTTGCAACATACCGTTATTTAGAGCACTGCGGACCAAACGAAGATGATCATTTGAACTATAGACCAAAAGAAGAAGTTGCTGCCTGGAAAGAAAAATGTCCCTTAAATTTTCTAGAAATCCCTCCTGATGCAAAAGAAAAGATGACAAACGAAATAGAAAAAGAGATCGATGAAGCATTTGACTTTGCAGAAAAAAGCGATTTCCCAACGAACACCCAAGAAACTCTCTACGCCAAATAAAGTTATGGAAAGACAAATTACCTACAGCGCAGCTCTTTTAGAAGCCCACGACCAACTTTTAGAAAGCGATCCTAACGTCTATATTATGGGTCTTGGCGTGCCAGATCCTAAAGGACATTTTGGAACAACTCTCGGCCTTCAGCAAAAGTATGGCAATAAAAGAGTTATGGATATGCCAACGTCAGAAAATGCGATGACAGGTATTGCAATTGGCTCTGCGATTAGAGGAATGCGCCCAATTATGACCCATCAAAGGGTCGACTTTTTTCTTTTGGCCCTCGACCAACTGATCAATAACGCTGCAAAGTGGCATTACATGTTTGGCGGAAAATCCTCTGTACCACTTGTGATTCGACTAATCATAGGGCGCGGCTGGGGTCAAGGACCACAGCATAGTCAAACGCTTCATAGTCTCTTTGCGCACATTCCCGGACTAAAAGTTGTGATGCCATCGACCGCCTATGATGCCAAAGGGCTTCTTATAGCAGCCAGCCAAGATAATAATCCCGTTGTTTTTATCGAACATCGCTGGCTCCACAATACCCTAAGTTATGTTCCAAAGGAGATGTATACTTGTCCTATTGGAAAAGCAAATATTGTGCAAAAAGGCTCTGATGTAACTCTCGTTTGTATCTCCCATATGACGCTCGAGGCTGTAAAAGCTGCAAAGCTTCTTGAAAATGAAGATATTTCTATCGAAATTATCGATGTGCGCTCTCTAAAACCCCTAGATACAGAATCAATCCTCACTTCCATTAAAAAAACAGGTAGGCTAATTGTTGTAGATCCAGATTGGAAAACACTTGGATTTGCATCAGAGATTCTAGCAATCGCTGCAGAAGAGGCTTTCTTTGACTTAAAAGCAAAGCCCATTCGAATCACCTATCCTGACTCCTTAACACCGACCTCCTGGAAACTTGCAAACGATTTTTATCCCACATCAAAAGATATTGCACGGGCCATTTTAAAAATTGTGGGGCATCCAACAAAAGCCTGCAAACTTCTTGAAAAGTTATTGCAACTAGAGGAAAATATCCCCCTAGACCAACCTGATAAGTCATTTATTGGACCCTTTTAACAAAAGAGAGCAGCATGGGACAAGAAATCAATTTACTAGAAAATTATCCAAAAGCCAAAAGAGATGTCACGCTAAGGGGACAAGAAAAAACAGAATCTGATCGCTCCATCGCAAGACAATTTGACAAAGACTTTTTCGATGGCGATCGAAAACATGGCTATGGAGGGTTTAGCTACCATCCAAGATTCTGGACTCCAGTCATTCCCTCTTTTATTAGCCATTACAATCTCACATCTACAAGCAAAATCCTAGATGTTGGATGCGCAAAAGGGTTTATGCTCTATGATTTTGAAAAACAATTACCCGGTTCTATCCTAAAAGGGATCGACATTTCCTCCTACGCTATCGAAAATGCAATAGAATCCATGACACCTCATGTCCATGTTGCAAATGCCACAAACCTTCCCTTTGAAAAAGACAGCTTTGATCTTGTTATTTCTATAAATACTGTTCATAACTTAGAAAAAAACGAGCTGAAAAAAGCGCTTCTTGAAATAGAACGTGTAAGCCATGGAAACAGCTTTATCACAGTCGATGCTTACCACAATGAGGAAGAAAAAAAACTCATGGATGCGTGGAACTTAACGGCAAAAACCATCATGCATGTCGATGAATGGAAAGCATTTTTTAAAGAAATTGGCTACACTGGTGATTACTACTGGTTCATCCCTTAACAAAAAGAATTTATGAAAACAAAAGCTGCCATATTAGAAAAAATCAACGCGCCTCTTGTTATCAAAGAGCTTACTATCCCAAAATTAAAACCCGGACAAGTTCTTGTCGATATCGCCTATAGCGGTATTTGTCATAACCAACTCGGAGAAATTCAAGGAAAAAAAGGACCAGATCGTTACCTGCCCCATACCCTTGGTCATGAAGGATCGGGAGTGGTGTTGGAAGTTGGCGAAAAAGTAACCAAAGTAAAACCTGGCGACCACGTCGTTCTTTGCTGGATTAAAGGGCAAGGACTTGATGAGCCATCAACCACCTACACTTGCAACGGACAAAACATCAACTCAGGTGCAATTACAACCTTTCTTGAAAAATCTGTGATTTCTGAAAATCGACTCATCCCTATTTCAAAAAAAATGCCTCTAAAAGAAGCGGCTCTTCTAGGATGCGCCATCCCAACCGGCGCCGGAACCGTTTTTAACGACATGAATATCAAGCCCGGCAATTCTCTCGCCATTTTTGGCACAGGCGGAATCGGATCAAGCGCACTTCTTGCAGCAAGTTTTTTAAAAGCAAGTCCCATCATTGCCGTTGATGTTGTCGATGCAAAACTTGAAAAAGCAAAGCAAATAGGAGCTACTCACACAATTAATGCACTTAAAGAGTGCCCCATAAAAAAAATTCAAGAAATCACCCTTTCTAAAGGAGTGGACTTTGCTTTTGAATCCGCTGGAAAAAAAGCCGTCATGGAACAAGCCTTTGCAAGTGTAAATGTAAACCGCGGACTCTTCGTTATCGCTGGAAATATCCCGAAAGGCGACAAGATCCACATCGATCCTTTTGACCTCATCCAAGGAAAAAAAATGATCGGCACCTGGGGTGGCAGCACGTCTGTTGACACTGACATTCCCAAATATGTCGATCTATTTTTAAATCACTCTTTTTCTTTAAGCTCTTTAATCACGCACGAAATACGCATTGAGGAAATCAACGACTTTTTTAAAGAGCTTCAAACAGGAAAAGCTGTTCGAGGAATCA
>DAOWHK010000128.1 GCA_030641465.1 Parachlamydiales bacterium
AAAGAGATTCTTAAAAAAATCCCAACGCTTGAGCCCAAAGGCCTTAAAGGTGGAGTCGTGTATTCCGATGGCCAGTTCGATGATTCAAGACTTGCAATCACCCTCGCAAGGACTTTTGTCGATCTTGGAGGAGTTATTGTAAATTACATGCCAGTTACCTCATTTATCAAAAATGAGGATGCTATCTGCGGCGTGCATGCAATCGATCTTGAAAAGGAAAAAGAATACGTCCTTAATGCATCTGTTGTGATCAATGCAACAGGGGTTTTCTCAGATAAAATTAGAAGACTTGATGAGCCAGATTGCTTTTCTATCATTTGTCCAAGTCAAGGAGTGCATCTTGTATTAGATCAATCCTTTCTCCCGAGCGATACAGCAATTTTAGTGCCTCATACATCAGATGGCAGAGTCCTTTTTATCGTACCATGGCATGGAAAGCTGCTAGTTGGAACAACGGACACTCCTAGAAAAGAAATTAGCCTCGAGCCAAAACCTCTAAAAGAAGAAATCGATTTCATCCTAAATAACGCCGGAAAATACCTTTCGAAAAACCCCACAAAAAAAGATGTCTTAAGTGTGTTTGCAGGCCTGAGGCCTCTTGTAAATCCAGAAGGAGCTGAAAACACCTCGGCGATTGCAAGAGATCACAGTATCATTGTCTCAAGTTCTGGACTTGTCACAATTGCTGGAGGAAAATGGACAACCTATAGAAAAATGGGAGAAGACACATTGCAAGAAGCATCCATAGTTGGAAATCTACCTGAATCAGAATCCAAAACGGCCCATCTTAGGCTCCATGGCTATCTTGGAAATGTCGACCCAGAAGACCCTTGGAGCACCTATGGCTCTGACGTAATATTATTAAACCAAATACTCAAAGAAGACCCTGAATTTGAAAAACCCCTCCATCCCGAATTTCCCTACCTGAAAGGAGAAGTAATCTTTGCGGCCCGCTACGAAATGGCAAGAACTGTCGAAGATTTTCTTTCAAGAAGAGTCCGCATGCTTCTTCTAGATGCAAAAAAAAGTATCAGCTGCGCAAAAGACGTTGCAAAACTCCTTGCAAAAGAGCTTAGTCATGATCAAGATTGGATAGAAAAACAAATCGTTAACTACTCACAAATTGCAAAAAATTATGTCCTATAAAAAATATTTTTTTATATTTTTTTTTCTACCCACCTTATTGTTTTGCAATCCCCCAATGCTTATTCTAAATGCATCCAATCAAAAGCCCGGGCTTCCCAAAAATTTTACCATGTATCGAAGCAAAAACATTTCTACAAGTGGACAATTTTCCAAAACGCAACTTCACGCACTGCTACGCATAGCCTCTTCAAAACAACTCTTCATCATAGACCTTCGTGAAGAATCCCACGGATTTGTCAACGGACACGCAGTAAGCTTTCATTTCAAAGAAAATTTAGGAAATCAAGGAAAAACAAGGCTCCAAATTGAGCAGGATGAAAAAAAGCGTCTTATGCAGCTTCAAAAAGAGCAGTATATATCCATAAATGTCACATCAGATAAATCGATTACAAAACTTCCTATTCCAACTTTTACGCTTCCTTGCAGAGTACAAACTATCTCTTGCGAAAAAGAGCTCTGCAAAGAGCATCATACAGACTACCTGCGCCTACCTATCGGGGAGCACATGGTGCCATCTGATCAATTTGTCGATCAATTGATCAAACTCACAATGGATCCACTGCCAAATACATTGCTCCATTTTCATGATAGCAACGGGATAGATCGAACAACAATGATTCTGCAAATGATGACTATGATGAACGATAAATATCCTTTGGACCTAAAAGGAGCTGAAAAAAATCTTCCAGAAAAATCTTCCTGGAAATATCCCTACTTAAAAAGCAGACTCGAGTTTCTAAAAAAATTTAACATCTACTGCAAAGAGCAAAAGCCCTCCTTCAAAACCTCTTGGTCTAAGTGGAAAGCTTCTCAAAAGCATACTCAAGCGCATCTACATTATCCAAATGAGCCCACCCATAAGAATCATCATCAACTAACACACCTCGATCTCGATCAAACTCATAAATATTTCTGTGCACTTCCTCTTTCTGAGATTCCAAAAGCGTAGAATAGCGCATGAGGAGGCTCATTAAATTCTCATCGATTGGAGTGCAATTTTCACATTGCTCTAGAAAACTAAGCGCTAGCTGAAGGCGCTCTCCATCATTATAGACGTTTTCTTCTCCCCATTTTTCATTACTAGGATCTATTTCCACGCCATTATGTCTTGCAATGAAGTATACCATCTCATAAACCCTATTTAGCTGAGCTTTTTCTAATCTCAACATATTGGTAAAAATATGCTCTGAATGAGGACCATAACCATCATGTAGGGTAATAGAATTGTAGTTGCCCTCCACCTTTCCAATCGATAAATCTCTAAGATTCGGGAGTCCATAAATACCATAGGGAAACTTACTAATAAAATTTTTTCTTAAATCGACAAATCGCAAACTCGACATGCCACAAATTGCCTGTGGGATCTCACTAAGATTATTCCGCATCAGATTAAGGATTCTAAGTTTTGTCAGACGTGATAGCTGAGCTGGCACTTCTCTAATCCCTGCACTATACTGCTGACTAAATCCCAAAATAGTTAAGCCCGTCAACAAGCTAATTTCAGAAGGCATTTCAGAAAAATCATTATTTGAGAGATTCAAAGACTCTAAACTCCCAAGCCCCCAAAGCTCTTTCGGTAAAAATCTTAAATGATGTCCTTCTAAATCAAGAGTTTTTAATCTCGTGAAATATTGAATTGCACGAGGCAAGCACATCATTGTAGTATATTTAGGCCGAAGACCCTGTAATTCTTCTGGGTGTCTTTGCGCCCAATCTTCTACTTTTTTGACTAGCTCTCGGGCAGGAGCAGAAGCCCCTGCAATCAATGGCTCAGCACTAGCAACCCTATCTCTAAAAAAAAGGATTGTAGCATGGTCATGCTTATCCTCAATAAGTACTACTATTGCCTTATACCCTCTAACAGAAATTCGCAAACCGATTGGATCATTAGAATATAAGTGACGAAAAAACTGCACAGTACCGATAAACTTTTTCCGCGCTGCATGATTGAATGGATCATGCGGGTCGGTCGGGCAAATCTGACTAAAGACTACCTTGTCAATTTCTTTGCAGGCGGCATTCCAGTTTTTACAAACTAAAGCATATTTTCGGTCCGCATAAGGATCATAAACTCGCTCTAAGACATTACAGTTAACCTCTAATGGAAAAACGTTTACAGCACTCATAACTACACCCTTCTTTATTGATTCAGTTTTTTCGTGAAATGCTAAAGCATTTATTTAATAAGGAAAAGTATTAAAAAAGTGTTTATTAAAAAAACAAGCGACTATACAAAAGTGGAGAGATTCCTAAAGGCATACTCAAGAGCCTCTACATTATCCAGATGAAATCGCCCATAGTCATCCCCATCGACTTGAACGCCACGCTCCCGATCATACTCAGTGATGAACCCATGCACCTTAATTTTCTCCTCAGGAGTGAGAGTCGAATACTGCTTTAGAGCTCCTATTAATTGCTCATCTATGGGAGCGCGATTTTGACATTGCGCAAGAAACTTTAGGGCACTTTCAAAAACCTCTTGATGAGCTATAATAGCCTGAATATCCAAACTATCAGAACTTGTGTCTATTCGAATTTGTAAATGATCAGCAATCAAATCTATCATTTGTAACAATCTATTCTCATCTATTTTGTCTAAACGAAGCAAAGCTGTAGCAATCTTTTCTATGCGCAGATCCTTCAAACCTTTTATTCGCGCTAAGGAGAGTTTTTGCAAGTCAAAGCCTATTAAAGGTATTTTTTTCAAAGTGCGGTTATCTCTCATAAATAACGTTTCCAAGCTCGAAAGGCCTTTAATGGCAGCTGGAATTTCTATAAATCTATTTCCTGCGATACCAAAACTCCTTAAATTTGTAAGACAAGAAATCTCTGCTGGCAAACTCTGAAGAGTTCCTCTCTGATTAGAAAAAGACAAAAAAGTTAAATTTGTTAATTTTCCAATTTCACTCGGAATTACAGAGAAATTATTCGAAAAGAGGTCTAAACTCTTAAGTGCAGTAAGATTCCAAAGCTCTTTAGGTAAAAATGCAATTTTATTGCAACTAAGATTAAGAGTCTCTAGTCGCGTAAAATATTCTATTAAATGAGGTAAGCACAAAAAATTGTGACTGCTTAATCTAGTAAATTCAAACTTGCTTAATTCCTCAGGATTTTTTTGAGCTAACTCCTGAAAAAACTCTGTAGTATGCTCTTTCAAGTAAATTGCACCATTTTTATACACCCTACCTTTATCAATGCAGCCTAAAAAACGTGTTGTCTCTTCGTTATACTTATCGTCAGTAAGTGCAACCATTGTATAATATCCTCGAACAGAAATGGGAAATTGGGGAAAATCCCTACAACAATGACGAAAAAATTGCGCAGCACCAATAAATTTTTTCCGGGCTGCATGATTGTTAGGATCAGCTGGGTTGCTTGGGCAAACCTGACTAAATACTACCTGGTCAATTTCTTTGCAGGCAGCATTCCAGTCTTTACAAACTAAAGCATATTTTGAGTCAGCAAAAGGATCATAAATAGGTCCTAAGATATTGCAAACAACCTCTAACGGAAAAGTATTTATTGTACTCATCACTCCCCTCTTATTTCTTGATCTGGAAGCGCCCTAAATAAAATATCCCTACTATCAAATGCATGGTCTTTTCCCCACTCTGGATTCGTAGTATCTACTGCAATTCCAACATCAATCGACAGCTGATAAACTTTTCCATGAACACTATTTTGCTGATCCTGTGAAAGGCGTAAATACTTTACCACGAGTTCCCAAGATAAATAACAAAATCCTTCTGGTTTAAAGTCGTGATTTAATGGATTACCAAAAAGCTGCAGATCTTCAAGCCTTTCAAGGCCGCAAACATCAACTGGAAAATTAGCAATAGTATTAAACCTAAGATCAACAACTTTTAAGTTTTTTAAATTCCGAATTTGAAGGGGGAATTCTGTAAGCCCAGCACTAACTCTAAACTCTTCTAATGCTTTTAAAGCTCCAATGGATTCTGGAAGAGCTTTGAGCATCTTACTTCCAACTTTTAACACCTTTAATGCCTGCAAGTTACCAATTTCTGATGGAAGATGGTCCATTGGAAAGTTTAGATTCAGCACTTCAAGGTTTTTTAGGTCCCCGATTTCTTTTGGAATGACAGAGCCCTCATGAGATTGGAATGAAAACTCACGTAAATTCTCAAATCGACCAATTTGAGGGGGAATTGCTCTCAAATCGAAGGTTAAATGATCCTCTGGCACTGTTGTCTTAACAATGAATTTAAAATGGTTTTCTATGCACGCATTTAATTTATCTTCTTGTTCAGTAAGACCTCCGGAGTAAAATTTAAAATCTCCACCTTTTACTTGTCTTAAAAACCTCAAAAGTTCCAGATTTCCTATATTAGCAGTCATTACCCCCCCCTATTTCATTTAATTAAAAGAGTATTATAAATTATCTGCTTAATATACGGAATAATTAAAATATTTTTTACCACGCAAGTTAATAACAATTATTAAATTGAAATAAATTAGCATAATTACTATAATGTCTATATATAACAAAACGAATTAAGGTAATAAAATGGCGGCACCTACCTCTTTATTGGAATCCCTTCCTGTAGAAATTCTTCAAAATCATCTCCTTCCCATGATAGATGAACCTGGAACCACAAGGATATTATCAAAATTCTTGAAAGATCAGACAGATGCTATGACCACTCGCGAACTAAAAAGAATTTCAAGGTATTTACATCCAACTCAAGAGCCTCATGTAACAAGAATGCAAAGCTTGTATCAAAGAACTATCATGAATGCTCCGAAAAATGCAGCAAATCACCTACAGCAAGTTTCCTTGGAGCGATTTATCGAGCTAAAGAAAATTGCAGGTACACTAGAGTTTTGGAGTCATCTGCCAAATGGCAAAGATGCTGCAGATCCAAGGAATTTTATAGGACTTTCACTAGAAGACCTTGAACAAGAATTGGAAGCATGGATCATAAATCTACCCCCTGAAAACCCCATTACTACACTAACAATTTTGGACACTATTTATGACATTCCACCCCAAATTGGAAGCCTTAAGGAATTAAAAGAGTTCACTTATAGGTCTGTTACTTCTAAAGAGATCCCCTCACAAATAGGGTGCCTTCAAAAATTGCAAACATTAAATCTCAGTTTTTGCCCGCTTGAGTCTCTTCCAGAAGAAATAGGGGGCCTAAAGCAGCTGAAAAAGTTATTTCTTTCATTCAATCATCTACAGCATCTTCCAAAAGAAATAGAAAACTTGAAACAGTTAGAAGAACTAGACCTCAGTCATTATCCTCTTAAGCAGTTGCCTGAAGAACTCGGCTCGCTTGATCTACTAAAAAAGTTAACACTATATAACACTCGACTAACAAAGCTTCCATCATCATTTGAAACGAAGACTTCTCTCAAACTTCTCCTTGCTCCTGGTGATATTGCTGGTATTTCAGCATCTACTGCTTGGGCATTTTTTAGCCTAAGCGACAAACAAAAAGAATCTGTCTACAGAACTATCGGTTCTAATGGACAGGAACGTGGAAAACCCGTACCAGAGTCAGGTTGGGTAAGCTATGGAAGATACTATGTATTTTCTTCGGAAGAAAAGCTCCTCCAAGCTATGAAAGAATTATGAACTTTTTGATCCTCGGCAATCAGAGCTATTCCCCTCTGAGTATTCGTAGTATCTACTGCAATACCAGCCGCAATCGACAGTTGATAGACTCTTCCTTGAACGGTATTTTGCCCACCTTGCAAAGCTTGAAGAAAATTCCCTAATTCTCTATTATTCTAGTCTTTATTCAAGAAAATTTTTTATAGGAACCAAATGATAGCAATTGGCGAGTTTATAGGCGTTTTAGACCCTCAGCAAGTAAGATCCGTGCAAGAGGGAAGTGATCTTCGTCTACAGGCATGGATTCCACTTCTTACGAGTACAGAAAATGGCCTTGAGCTATCGACACGCAATCTTGAATGCTTCCATCCAACGCTTGACCAAGAAACGGATGGAATTCTCCTAACTCTCCTCAAAAAAGTAAAAGCTTTCATTATGAGATTTCTTTTTAATAATGAGATGCTTGTTTGGCAAGAAAGAGCGGATTTTCTAAGAAGAGATCTAGAAGACCCCATAGAAATGACCTCTATTGAAAGCCCGCAGAGTCCTATGGAAATGGCTTTCTTAAATGGAGCGTTTCAAAATAATAATACGGAGTTTGCACGAACAGTGCTCCGCTCCTTATTTCCACAAAATATCCAAAATTTCACATCTGATGGGACAGCTTTCACAATTGCTCTGCAGGGGCCATCTGAGGGAAATCTTCAAGACCTGTCCTGTTTTAGCGCTCTAAGTCCTGTAGGGGTTCCAACTGGAGCCTTTGCTGTGTTAAGAATGGAGCAAGTGGTCACTGGGTATATGATGGACGAATCTTTGAATTTTGGAACTGGACAAATAACGATCGATGTAAGGTTCGGTATCATGGGACTCACTCGCTCTATGATGCAAACATCTTTAAGTCGCATACAAATTATGCCAGATGAAACGCTGCACCTATTTACTGAAGAGGCCCCTGATACTCCTGTTGTTTTTACAAGAGAGCAGTTTAATGCTGCATTTGGGTCATTTAGCTGGAATAGTGCTTCCTAAAATATGATTTAGTTTTTGCATGTAACTAGGATGCTCATAGGTGCGATCATGCGTTGCTTTACTAAGTGCTGTAAGTTGTAAATTTTTAGAAGAAGTGGCAAGTTTTTCGAGGCGTTTGCTAGATTGAAAAGGAATCGTTTGATCATGAGTTCCGTGAAACAGGAAAATCGGAGCTTTTACCTTTTGAATCCAAAGATCTGTTCGAAAATGATATTTTAAAAGACTTTTTACAATAAATCCTGGGATCCAACGAAGCTCACTTGAAGCAAGTTCTAATATACTATAGTAGGGCGCTTCTAAAATTAGCATTTTTGGATGATACTCCGAAGCAACATAGGTTGCAATCCCCGTGCCAAGAGACCTTCCATAAACAATGATTTTTTCCTCAGAGAAGCGCTCCCATACATACTCATAGAGCATTTTAGCATCGGAAAGAACTCCCTTCTCTGTAATTTTTCCGCGACTTTTCCCAAATCCACGATAATCACACATCAAAACGGAATAACCCCGCTTCGTAAAATTTTCTACAACAGCTTCCCAACGCTGACCTAAGTGACACCCTCTTCCGTGAAAATATAAAACCATTCCTTTTGGGTCTTCTGCAATGAATTCGACTGCGTGGATTTTTGTCTCTTGATCTACTGCAAAAACATGCTCCTCAAAATCTATTTTGTAAGAAATCGGGTAGTCGTCTGAGAGCTTCCTAGGATTAAAAATTTTCTTTTCTTGAACAATGGCCGTATATCCAATAAGAATAAAATAAATAAGTACTAAGCTTGAAGTGATCCAGATAATTTTCTTTTTCATGAAACCACTTTAGCAAAAACGGCTTATTTTATCCAGTCCGTAACTGCTTGAAAGACGCTCCAGCGAGGAGGCGGCGGCAATGGGCTTTTTCCCTCCATCCAGTAAGCATATTGCTCTTTCTCAAAACCATTATCCTTTTGAAGAGTCAGCCAACTATTCAAAAAGAGCAGCAGATTAAAGGTATTATTTTCCACAGGATAGCTCAAAAATCCCGAGCCAATATTTCCCGAATAGTCCATCGTGACAAAATTTGGGTGTTCCATAGCATAGGCGATTGCAAGTTCTTTGGACAAAAAGAGTGCATCGATCTTTTTTGAGGCAAAAGCTTTGGTAAATTCGACTTCATCTGCAATCGGAACTATTTCAGCTTCTTGGAAATAATGGCGCAAAGCCCCTTGAAAATAATTAAGACTCCCTATTTTTAAATTTTTTGCTAATTTGATACGATCCAAATCCACATAGTCACTTGATTGATCTTTAGGAACTAGCAGCACATTTTCTGAAGACAGATAAGCCCTTGGGAAATTCATTACTCCCTCCCCATAGGCCGTCACAATCATAGGACCCATTGCAATATCAATGATTTTGTTAGAGAGTAGATCCTGCACATTTGTAGAAGTGCAAGGAATAAATTCGAGTTTTACCCCTAGATCTTTGGCAAACTTATAAGCCATGACAATGTTATAGCCAACAAGCTCCTCTTTTTCATTAAAATAGGTGAATGGAGGGCTATTTGCAAAATACCCTACACGTAAAATACGCGTTGAAAGAATTCTTACAAGGGGATCAAGATCTGTTTGAGGCTTTTTGAAAAAGCTAGCATCCCTATACACCGTGGCATTGATATCTGCCCGGTAGGCTTTTTCTAGGCTAAGTTTTTCTGGCCTATAAGAGGTGGGGCTTAAGTTTTTAAAAAAATAATTTACACCCAAAACGCAACTTGCCATTACTAGAAAAAAACACAAAAAATGCTTAAGCATAATACGCAGGTTTAATTTCACTAGGCGATAGTATCCAAAAAGAAGGAGCAGTGCAAAAGTGACAATGCTTGAAACACTAAGAAGCACCTCAAAATTTTGTGAGATTAAGGATGTATTACTATAGAGTTTGATAAGATCACTTGGAAATCCAAGTTTTTCAATGAGAAAAGAAATTGAGCTAACTGCCATCTCAGGACCACCAAAAGACATGGGAATTGTCAAAATGGACATCAAAACTTTTTCTACCCAATCAATTGGATGATGATAATAGGAAGAGAGATGGAAAATAAAAAAGAGAATGAGGAAATTCCCTACCTGCGCAAAAGTATAAGAAAAAGGAACGATGGTCTGCGATGTACTATGAAAATTTTCATCGTTTATCTGATACTTCGTGCCATATCTTTTGATACTTTGATTAATATAGGGAATGGCAATACTTGGAGATCCAATCACAAATGCAAGAAGACAGGTGCCTTTTAACTCTTTGATGATTTCTCGGTATTTTAACGGGGTAAAGCTCATAAGAAGTGCCGGAAGCGCCCAAAAAGTCAAAAGCAAAGTCAAAACAACAAGAGGAATTAAATAGTAAGCAAGAATCCGCAAATCTTCTAAATACACCGTACCAAAAGCATTTGCAAAAAGTGCCGCGATCCCAATTGGAGCCACTTTCGTAATCCCTCCAAGGAGCATCTCAATGGTATTATTCACTCTTTCTAAAAATGAAATTAAGGGCTCTTTCACCTTTAAATGCATAAGAGCAATTCCCATAATAATTCCAAAAATGGCAATGGCTGGAACAACATTATTCGCTAAGTCATAAATCGGATTTTCTGGAACGAGGTAGCGTAGAAAATTATGAGCAAGCTCAGACACCTCTGGATTTGTGGTAATGATG
>DAOWHK010000130.1 GCA_030641465.1 Parachlamydiales bacterium
GCATCTTTTTCAATATATTTTTGATATTCATTAAGCGTTGTAGCTCCAATGCAATGCAAAGTTCCACGCGCAAGGGCCGGCTTTAGTAAATTGGCAGCATCCATCGCACCCTCTGTCGCTCCAGCTCCAACAAGTGTGTGCACCTCATCGATAAAAAGGAGGATTTGCCCATCGCTTTCTTCAATCTTTTTGAGAATTCCTTTTAACCTTTCCTCAAATTCTCCTCGATATTTTGCGCCAGCAATTAAACTACCCATATCAAGAACAACCAGGTCTTTTCCCTTTAAGCTATCAGGGACATCTTCTTGAATGATCCGATTTGCTAAACCTTCTGCAATTGCTGTTTTTCCAACACCTGGATCACCAATAAGAAGGGGGTTGTTTTTTCTTCTTCGACTAAGAACTTGAATAGTTCTTCTGATTTCTTCATCACGACCGATCACAGGATCAAGCTTACCCTCTTTTGCAAGCACCGTGAGATTTTTACAGTATTTTTCTAGAGCTTGTAGTCCTGATTCGCTAGTTGGAGAATCCATTTTTTCACCTCCTCTAATCTCGTGAATTTTATTTTCTATTTGTGATGTTGTAATGCCAGACTTTTTTTTGATAGCTGCGAAAGGCTCTTCTGCTGTTTCCGAGAAAACTAAAAAAAAATGATCAGAACTAATAAAAGTGTCCTGCCATTTGCTTGCAAGATTTGCGGCCTGATGAATTTGATCTTGCAATTTTGGGCTGATAGTTGGTTTTGCAGGCTCTTTTTCCAAAGTTGGGAAAGTCTCAAGCTTTGCAATAAGTTGACTTTTTAACGAAGCAGTATCAACATTTAGTCCCTTTGCAAGGATGTTGAAATAGCCTTCAGATTCTTGAAAAAAAGCGTATATAAGATGCGTTTCATTAACAACAGCGTGACGCATTTTTTGAGCAGTAGAAAAAGCTTTTTCAATAGCTGCTCTCGCAGCTTCCGTAAACTCTGGGGTCATGATTAACCTCCTAAATTCTTGAAACTATTATATTCTTAGATGGTATCATATTGCAATTCTTCTTTTGATATTGTATTACAGAATCAATTTTCTTTGACAAAGAGTGACTCTATGTACGGATTAATTGTTGGCGGAATTTTTCTTTTGTATCTTGGAGCTGAGCTCCTTGTACGCCTTTCGATGCAAATAGCATATCGCTTTCGGATTTCTACATTTTTAAGCGGGCTTACAGTAATGGCGTTTGCAACCTCACTTCCAGAGGCTGTTACGAGTCTGCTTGCTCAAATACAAGAATCGAGTGATTTAGCCCTTGGGAATGTATTAGGATCAAATATAGCAAATATTGGTCTTATTCTTGGAATTTCTCTTTTTATGACAACCTGTTTGACTGAAGCTGTCAAAAAGCAACTTGGTCTTCTTATTTTCTGCTCACTAGGTGTTTTTGCGCTCATGTTTTTAGGGCCCATTCATAAATTATCAGGTGCTCTTTTACTTCTTTTCTTAATTGTGTATACCTATTTGCAATACTTAAAGAGGCATAGTTTTGTTTATTCCCAGGAGATAAAAAGATGGAATCATATTTGGCTCATTTTTCCACTAGCAGCAATCTTTAGTTGCTTAGCACTTTATTTTGGAGCTTATTTTCTTATCGTTGGATCTAAAACCATTGCACAAATGTGGGGCATTTCAGAACGTGTGATTGCCCTATCGATTGTAGCTGTTGGAACCTCTCTTCCAGAGCTTGCAACAGCAATTGTAGCAGCAAGAAAAAACCAAGGAGAGTTGATTTTAGGGAATGTGATAGGGAGTAATATCTTTAATCTTCTCTTTGTCATACCCATCGCATCTTTTGTAAAAGAGGTGGATTTTTCCAGAAAAATGCTGATTTATGATGCTCCGGCCATGATCCTATTTACTCTTTTTTTAGCGTGTTTAGTTTTCTTTAGAAAGCGCCTAAAAGCTGTAGATGGGGCATTGATTCTCGCACTTTATATCGGTTATTTAATCCTGTTGTTTTTAGGAAGCCCTGATTAACCACTAACTATAAGTAGTTAGCTTATTGCTTCAAAAATAATTTTTTTTCAAAAAATCCATCTAAAGTTGAAATTTCGGAGTTAATCAGAGCTTCCTTAAGGAATCGAACGATTTTTATAAACTCTTGTTTGAAAAATAGCGATTCTATAAATTTAAAAACTATTTTTTACTAAGGCTAAATAGATGAAAAAACTTTTTATCAAATATCCGCTTTTCTTTCTGTGCATTTTTATTTCTTTTGATCTTTTTTCATCTCCCTTGATTATTGCCCATAGAGGGGGAGGTAAAAATTTTCCAGAAAATACAATACTTGCCTTTGAAAAAGCAATAGAGATTGGGTGTGATGGTATTGAGCTTGATGTTCAGGTCACTAAAGATGATGTTATTGTTGTCTATCATCCTCTTGATTTAAGTGTGAGAACAGATGGTCAGGGAGCGATCTCTTCTATGGACTTTGAAGAAATAAGAAAACTTGATGCAGGTTACAAATTTCAGCCTGAAAATAATTTTCCAAGACGTTGTCAGGGTTTAATAATTCCAACGTTAAGTGAGGTGCTAGATCTTTTTCCTCAAACATTTATAATTATTGATTTGAAATCAAGCGAATCGGAAAAATTATTAAAAGCATTGGCATGCACAATTTCAGGTGAGCAAGCAGAAAGACTCATTTTTTATTCAACAAATAGTGAGCACATAAAGTGGCTACATCAAAATACACCTCACCTAAAAACGTTTGAAACAAGAGATGAAACGCGTGATCGCCTTTTGAATATGAGTCAAAAAGGGGAAATCCATCCACCTGAACCATTTTCATGGGTTGGTTTTGAGCTCTCAAGAAAAATGGAAGTCAAAGAGACGTTTACTCTTGGTGAAGGAGGGAGTACTATTGAATTTCGATTGTGGACACCTGAAGTCATATCTGAATTAAAAAGCTTTACTTTTCCCCCAAAACTTGTGTTATTTGGCATAAATACTCTTGAGGATTGGGAAGAAGCTGTGCGCTTAAAAGTTGATGCTGTTTATACAGATGATCCTCAGGTTATTATCTATAGCGGATTCGGGCAGACGCGTCTAAGTTCGTGATGTAGCCCTCTTAAACATTCTGGCTTGTGATCCCTTTCCGCGGTCAATTTTTTAGCGATATGGAGGTGTTTCCAGGCTTCCACGTAATTGTATCTTTGCATTCCAAGCACTGCAAGGTAGTATTCCACGGTCGGGTTCGTACAGTCAATTTTATGATAGGCACGTAAAATTTCTGTTGCTTCATGTCCTCTTCCAAGCTGCAAATAGGTGATCGCTAGATGAAACAGGCCATCTCGGAATTTCGGATATTTTTTTATGATTTCCTCAAGAGCTTTTTGTTTTTTGAGAATAGATGCACGGTTTTCATCCACGGATTGAAAAATAATTTTGATCCCTTCACTGCTCACTTTGCCATTTAAATAATCTTCTGGAGTTGTCTCTTTAGAAACAGCATCTGCAAATGCTATATTTTCAATAGCGCGCATCAGCTTTTCTCCTTTTTTCGTTTGATTTGTAAAAAGGTAGCAGTATCCAAGAAGCATTTTTAAAAGAGGATTTCCAGGAAGAAAAGGAAGCGCCTTTTCGTAGAGTTTTACAGCCTCTTCAAATTCTTGTTTTTGAAAGGAGACGGAAGCTTGGTTAATAAAAGCCAGGCCAATAACCTCTTTGATTGTGCGCTCTTGCAAGTTATAGGTATTGATTCCAAGGTAAGAGTCTGAGGGAGGGGAAATGCCTCTTGCAGTCGTTTCAATATTGATATGTTTTCCCTCGTCATTATAGCGCACATAAATATGACCTGGAGGGGTAATGATTTCAAGGGGCAGATCAAGTCTTTGCGCTATGCTAAGATATAGAATCGAGACCCCAAGACACACGCCCCGTCTTGAATCAAGAACAGAGGGAAGAAAAGTGTATTCATCGACATCTTTTGCCCAAAGGGAGTGGGGGGGGAATCGAAATTTCATCTCATGAAAAATAAAATGGTTTATCGCCTCCACCTTTTTCTTATTGGATGCATTTTTAGGAAGTTTTGCAAGAATTTGAAGGGACATAAGATCAATACTTGCCTCATGTTGCCGAACTTCGTCTTGGAAATTTTCCTCCTTTTCAAATTGATAGAGAAGAAGGGTCCTTGCAAGGTCGATCTCTCTTGCTGGAAGTTCAATTAATGATTTTTTATCCCATACGTAATATCCTTTAAGAGCTCTATTTGATAAATGATCGGAAATATTTTCGATCAAAGTTAGCTGCTCATCAGTGAGCTTTAGTACTGTTTCGTAAGGACGTTTGTTGACAAACGCCACCATTGCATCCAAATCCAAAAGAGGTAAAGCTAAAGGGCCGTTTAAGCTTGCTTCTTTTTCTCTAGATAGGTTCATCAGCTTCCATGCAGCTTTGAGAGCTTTTTCTCCCTGCAAAGTATCTGGATATAAATGGTAATAAGCAAAAAGCTCGGAAATCGATTGTGGGTTAAGACTTGCGTAGAGAGTGTTCAGCTCATCTTCAGACTTTTCCAGAGAAAATGCAGCAGCACAGAAATAAAGGAAGGTGATAAGAAGTGTTTTCATACCATGATACTATAGCTAAGTCTTAGGGAAATTCAAGGAATTTTTAAGTGCATGACAGCCAGATGTTTAGGTTTTTTATTTAATTAAATTAATATATTTGTTACAATAGAAGTCTTAATAATAAAAAAAGGTTTTAAAATGGCTGCCGCAACTAATAATAGACTTTCAATACTTCCAGAAGAGTTACAGTATCAAGTTTTCAAGCGGGTGAAATATGCAGACGTCACTGGAGTTTGCAAGCAGTGGCAAGCAGTTATTCGCTCCATGGCTCATAGGGAACAAAAACAAATTACACATATTTTTTCGCTAATCTATCCGGATGATCTTTTGCAGGTCAAAGAAAAATATCAAAGAATGGAAATGGCATGTGGAAAGGTTTTAGAGTTGCAAGAGCATCCTGAAGATTTTATAAGGCCGTCAGCTAGAAACGTAGAGAAGATGAAAGAAATCCTTGAGGATCATGCGGATTTAAGATTAAAAGTACATGTCTTAGAGGGACTAAAAAGATCTTGTTGGCACGATACACAGCCAGATGAAATGACAATGTCTAGGCTTCTAACATTTGATGTTTCTAAGGTTGATTTGGGTTCTGTTGAATCTCTTAATTTAATAGTACAAGGACTCTTTGTTTTACCCCCATCAGTAACTTCCTGTTCTAAATTAAATGATTTATGTATTTCTAACAATCACCTGGAATTTGTTGGGGAAGAGTTAGGGATGATTACAGAATTAAAATCTCTTTCCATGCGTCATAATCATCTTCATCGTTTTCCAGTTGAACTATACAAGCTTACTAAATTAGAAAGGTTGCAATTAGACGGTAATTACCTACGCTCTTTTCCAGTTGGTGATATAGGGCAACTAAGCAGCTTGAAGAGTCTATCTCTTAATAATAATTTATTTAGTGAATTGCCTGAAGGGGTCTCTGCACTAGTTCAGCTTGATACTTTAAGTTTGTCTAATAATTGCTTTGAAACTTTTCCACCAAGTATTTGTAATCTAACAAAGCTGAGATTCATTGATTTTAAGGATAATCAGTTAACTTCAATTCCACCAGATATTACGAAATTGAAAGAGCTACAAACACTAATATTAACAAATAATCAGTTAGACATGTTGCCAAGAGGTATATTACCATCTAAATATGGGAGTACCAAAGCTTTAAGTTTATCAGGAAACCCGCTTCCTTTTAATTCAGAAGAATTTAAATTTTTTTACGACTCTTTCCAGTATAAAAAAGATTTAGATAAGCCTTTTGATCGATTTTTAGCGCTTACAGAAGAGCAGCAGCAACAGGTTCGAGAGAGGGTTTTGCTAAAAAATTCAAACAAAAATATATTTTCCGACATAAAACTTCTACAGCAGGTACTGGATGATGTCGAAAGTGCTACTGATACAGGTGAATGCTGCGTTTCTTAGGAGGATTTGATATAGAGGCGTTATCTTTTAGGTGAATTTTTTTCGGAGGGCATTGTATAGTGTTTGCATGGAATTGCGACTATCAAAACTTATGTCTGAAAGAGGGATTTGCTCTAGAAGAGAGGCGGATTCCTTTATTGAGAAGGGGCAAGTTCTTGTAGATGACGATGTTGTATCAGAGCTTGGAACTAAAGTTTCAAGGGATGTGACAATAAAGCTTTTGGAGGCTGCAAAAGCTCAGCAAATGCAAAAGGTGACGATTTTGCTGAATAAACCTATTGGTTTTGTGTCGACTCAGCCTGAAAAAGGATATCTTCCAGCTATTGATTTGATTACTCCGGAGCATCAGTTTGACGAGGGTAAACGGGCGCGTAGATTGGAGAGGGCTCACACATTTAAGCTTAGTGTTGCAGGAAGACTTGATATCGATTCAAAAGGGCTTTTGGTGCTTACGCAAGACGGGGTCATTGCAAAGCAGCTTACTTGCGAGAATGCTGATATGGAAAAAGAGTACCTAGTTCGGATAGAGGGCAAAATCACTCGAGAAATTGTTTTACAGCTGCAGTTTGGATTAAAGCTTGAGGAAGAGCTTTTAAAACCTGTAAAAATTGATATTCTTGAGACTAACCTATTAAGATTTACGTTAAAACAGAGCAAAAAGCGGCAGATTCGTCGGATGTGCGATCTTATTGGATTGCATGTTATTGGAATTAAGCGTGTTAGAGTCGGAGGGGTGAAGCTTGGAAAGCTGCCGCTTGGCAGTTGGCGCTTTTTACGGCCTTGTGAGCAGTTTTAACATCATAGCTTTTAGCTCTTTATTCGAGGTAAATTCTTCCACTCTTAGTTTAACTCTACAGGTCCAGTTTTCCGGGAGTACAAATCCTGGAATATTAATTCTTTCATCTTGGGGATTTTCCCAGACTAAATCGGGGATGAGCGCTAAATACTCTTGTAAAAGATTGATGTGGAAGAGTGAGGGGTTATGTAAATTTTCTTGCAGGATTTCAAAACGCTTAGATGGGCTTAGGGGAATTTCATGTTTCCAGTTTTTAAACTCTGCATATTCTTTCCCTTCCGAATTTTCGGACCACCAAAGTTCCAAAGTTTCTGAGTCGTGAGTGGAAACTGTGGCCATGCTTAGTGGGGGAAAATTGTCTGCTTGAATAAAATCATTCGTTGTTTCAAATTCTCTTTCCCACCTAAAGACTTTTGTGCCGGCAATTCCAAGATCATACATAATATTTCGTGCGGCTTCTGGAATCACGCCTAAATCTTCTCCGATAGGAAGCATGTTTGAATGTTTGATAATTTCTTGCAGGAGAAGTTTTCCTTGAGCAAGCATAAGATCTTCTCTTTTTGGATAAAATGCTCCATCTTTTGGTTTTTTCCCTCGCGGAATGACAAAGATCCGAAAAAAGCCGATGATATGATCAATTCGGTAGATGTGATAAAAGGCGCTTGCGTACTTTAATCTTTGCTCCCACCAATGAAAATTCTGCTTTTCGATGATGTTCCAGCGGTAGATTGGAAAGCCCCAATATTGCCCTTCTGGATTAAAAATATCAGGGGGCGCTCCTGCTGCAAGGGTAATGTCAAAAAGATCGCGATGCATCCAGACATCGACGCTGTCTGGGCTAATAAGAATAGGAATGTCCCCTTTTAATAGGCAATTTTTTTCGCTGGCATAGGTTTTTACTTGGCTTAGTTGCTCAAAGCATAAAAATTGCAAACAGAGATAAAAATCAATTTTTTCTTGGTATTGTTTATAGTACCTTTGAAGCTGCGAATGGTTGGGGTTTTTTAGGTTTTCAGGAAAATCTTGAAAGTGCACATTTTTATAAAGCTCTTTTAGTGTTTTAAAAAGTGCGTACTCACGTGCAAAACTATTCTCTTTAAGAAATTTTTGGTATTTGTCAGATGCCTGGATCTGATCTTTTGCTTCCGAAAAATAGGCGCGAAGAAACAAGAGTTTTTTATGATAGACTTGTTTGTAATCAATCCGTTTAAGCGAGTTTAGAGGAGTGAAGGTTTTAAGATTTTTTTGGAGCTGTTCTGTTAGATAGGGAAGGGCATGAAGGCTTAGGTAAATGGGGTGAAGAGCGCAGGACGAAAGAGCGTTATAGGGACTTGGATCTTCTCCAGTATCGTTTAGGGGAAGGAGTTGGATTGTATCAAAGCCGATTTCTTTTACCCAATCAATGACAGGAATTAGGTCGAGGAATTCTCCGGTGCCGCAGCTTTTTTTTGTTACAAGAGCTGAAAGGGGAAGATTAATTCCGTAGTGGTGTTTAAGTCCAATTTTTTTCCAAACGTCTTTGATAGGGGAATTTTTGAGGAAATCATCAAGCATTGTTACCTGCCAAATGGTGGGGGAAGATTGTTTGATGCATTGGTTCGCCCCTCGGTTGGAAGTGTTGTTCCTGTCTCTATTGCATTGCGCCAGGATTTTGCGTTTATTATAAAGCTTTTAAGATAGGTGATTAAACTCTCTCCTGTGATGGATTTGGCATAGAGATAGTCAAACATGACAAGGGAGTTATTTCTTTCCACATAGGAGAGAATGCCTTCTCCATATTGTCTTGTATTATTAGCTTTTAATCCTTCTTTAAGGACGTTTTCTCGAAATTTACCGGCAGGAATTTCCACGATAAATGAGCCGACCATGAGCATTTCTTGATTCATATCCATTTCTAACTGGATGGGAAGGGTTTCATCGATGAGGAGTTTACATACTCTATTTTCATCTATGTGAAGAGGTTCTCCAATGAGCTCACCTAAATCCCAAAGTATTTCTTCAAATCGCTGCACTATTATTACTCCATCGTGTCTATGGGCTCGTTGTTTTGTTCTTCCTCTTCTTCATCTATCATATCATCAAGGTCGCTAAGTGTTTCAATAAATGTCATCAGAAGATCCTGCCTATGCCGGTCAGATTTGAAAAGACGTGGGGAAACATTTCTTAGTGCATCCCGATATTGGGAGAAGATAATGATTTGCGCTGCAAGCTCTTCGGAGATTCCGAGGATAAAGGCGAGTTGAAGAATTTTATCGGGCGTTGGATACCGCTCTTTTAGGATTTTCATCAGCTGCTTTGCAAGAAGCTCATTATTAATTCTTGTAGGAAGAGTGAGTCCATCTTTTTCAAATTGTTTTTTTATCATGCGCATTCTTTGCTGAAAAAAGCGAAAAATCCCGAGAAAGGCCTGCATGATTCGCCCTTCGCTAAATAACCTTTCAAGCTCAGGTCTTGAGATAGAGGGGCCTTTTGCTTTGAGATCAGCTCCAAGGGAGTGCAAGATGAAATCAATGACATTTTTCATATCACTTTGATTGAACTGCTCAGTTAATTCATCGAATAGATCGTGTGGGTCTCTTGGATTTCCTGTAATATCTCTATATAAATCGCGAAGAGCTGTTGGGCTTCCAAGCCCTTTGGTAGAAAATGCACGAGCTTCTACTCCAATATTTTTTCCGGCGCGGATTTCTCTTCCAAACTGCGCATTGAAATCTTTTTTTGCTTTAATCAGCTCTTTTTTTGTGCTTGCTGTATCAATGAGAAAGTCGATTGCTTCATCAGCGAGTGCTTGATCTTTATAGACGCTGAGAACTTTTTTTAATATTGTTGCAGCATCATCATTTTCCTTAACAAGAGATTTTAGAATAAGCAAAGTGCGGGGTAAAAGCTCTGGATTGCGCGTTTGGTATCCCTTGGCCGCGTTTTCAATGCGGGATGTGTCTACTTTTTTGGGAGCTTCTTGTTTTGCAGTTTCTGGTTTTTCCATCTTCTGCA
>DAOWHK010000154.1 GCA_030641465.1 Parachlamydiales bacterium
CATTAGCGCGCATTTGGAATCTTTTTGGTGTTACAAATAGTTGCTCTGGGGGTTTTAGAAAAGCTCTTGTAATTTGTGTAACGTTTAGCTCGGTGCCATTATATCGTCCTGCTTGAGCTTCCGCCCTTTCCGTAAAATAGCTTGCCATAACAGCTTCAAAGGAAATTCCTGATTGCCTTTTTGGAAGCTCTGGAATGATTTGCATTTCTACGTCATATCTTACTGATCTGCCAAGGTTATCGAGATCGCAGGTGGATGTTCCGAGATAGGGTGCGATTTCAGGCGTTACTTCATGATGCCGCTCTGTTCTCATCCAATAAAATAGGGGATTTAGTCTTGCGTTTTCAGGAGTCATTGGAAGATTTGGATTTATTCTTTCCCCTTCAGGTACTTGCCCCCGAAGTAGCATAAATGCTTCAGAAGCATCTTCACTTCTAGAGGACTCACTGGAGATGATCCCTTCAAAAGCCTCAGAAAGGGTTTGTCGAAGTGCTTGACTATCAGCACCTGTAATGGGGCTTTCTTGAACTCTATCTGCAAGATATCTCGAGGCAAAGTAGCGATATTCCTCTCCTAAATGGGGAAGAAAATGCGTTCTTAGTGCTGGGATGTTGATCATGCATTGAAACAGCGCGTTAGCCCAGCAATTATTTCTCTCATTTCTAATGCCAATTGGTGGGTGAAAAATGGCGGAAGATCCATTGAATAGGGATTGATTTACGGGATGAAGTGCGCGTCTTAGCAGAAAAAAATTTCCATCACTTAAACTTGTAATATCTCGATCGAGTTGTTCCAATCTGGTAAGAATCCTTTGCGCCTCACGATTTTCACTGTAGTGATTAAGAGAGGATACTTTTCTATCTAACGTGTTTTTTAATCTAAGGATAGTCGAGATATTTTGACGGGATTGATCTGTATCTTGGTGCGCTATCATTGCGGTTTGTATTTTCCCCTCTATCTGTAAAATATTGGGGATAATGTGGAATGCAATAAAGCTTTGTAGCTCACTTTGCGTTAATTCCAAAGGGATCTCTTCGATATGTCTTTGTCGAATAATATCAATAAGCATTAAAGAGTCTTCGAGAGTTTTTTGAATTCGCAAAGAGGGATTTAGTGTCAAATGCTGCTTTGCGATATGCACTTTTTTCTGTAGAGAGTCATAGCGCGCATAAAGTTCAGAATCTCTCGTATGGCTGCAAATTGCTCTCTCTAATATAAGTTTTTCTGGGATAATATAGTAGGCAACATAGGCTTCGAATTTTTTTTGGGATGGAAAATAGCGAGCAGTCTCATTCGCATTTATTACTTGCGCTCGAATCTGATCGATAAGAGCTACAGAGTTTTTTAATTCATTGCAAATGCAGCGGCATCTACTATCTCTTCGAAGAGAGGGATTGTTATCGAGGTAGGTATCTGCAAGTGTTACTTTTTCAAGGAGCGCATAATATTTAGATGCATGGTCCGCTGTGTTTGATGTTGTATGGATTTCTGATTGTAACCTTCGAGCTTCTGGAATAACATGGTAGGCCACATGGGCTCTTAAGGATTCAATATTGGTAATCATTTAAGAATTCGCTTTGATTTATGATAAAATGCAGGAGAGAGTGTGTCATGAAAACGTTTTTATTAATAGTGTTCAGTGTTCTTTTGCAAAAAATTGTTGCATCTCCCGTTGATCACATGTCACTTGAGGAAAAAATTGTTGCATCTCCCGTTGATCACATGTCAGTTGAGGAAAAAATTGGGCAGCTTTTTATTATCCCGTTATCTCCTAAACATGATCCCTATGATGTGATCGAGAAATATCATATTGGGGGAGTTATTTTAAAAGGGGATGATTTAATAGCTCAGATGAAATGCCTACAAGCGCTGCAAAAAACTGTGAAAATACCCCTTCTTTGCTGTGTCGATGCGGAAAATGGACTTGCTCAGCGCATTCCAGGTGTATGCCAATTTCCCAAAAACTTGACACTTGGTGCAATTAACGATTGTGAGCTTATATATGAGCTTGGAAAAGAGATGGGAAGGCAATGCAATATCATTGGTGCGCATGTAAATTTTGCGCCTGTTGTCGATGTAAATAGCAATCCAAAAAATCCTATTATTCATATGCGCGCCTTTGGCGATGATCCAACAAAAGTTGCGAAATTTGGAGAGCTGATCATGCAAGGCTTGCATGATAGGGGCGTACTTTCTGCCTGTAAGCATTTTCCTGGACATGGCGATGTCTCCATTGATTCCCATATTGCTCTTCCCATTGCAAAACTTGATAAAAATGCTCTTTATCCTTTTAAGCATTTAGTGGAAAAAGGGGTTCACGGAGTCATGTCAGCGCATCTTGCACTTCCCGAAATTTCGGATCTTCCTGCAAGTTTGTCTCCCAAAGTCTTGCAAGATATCTTGCTTGGTGAGATGGGATTTGAAGGGCTTATTTTCTCGGATGCATTAAATATGAAGGCGCTTTCAAAGCATTTTAGCGATGAGGAAATAGCCGTTTTAGCCTTTGATGCAGGAACTAGCTGCCTTTTATATGGAGATCACATCGCTCCAAATATCGAAAAAATTCTCCATGAAAGTCTTCCAAAGGCTTTTTTTGCCTTAAAAAATGCTTTTATTAGTGGGAGACTTTCTCTTAAAACACTTGATCAAAGAGTTTTGAAAATTTTAGAAAAGAAAAAAATGCAGGCGACAATAATAGATCCGGAAACAATTTACGATCGGCTAAATACCGATGATGCTTATCAACTTAAAAAACGATTATACCGCGCAGCAATAACTCTCTACCAAGATCCCAAAGGATTGATACCTATCAAAGACTTTAAAACAAAAGTGATTCATCTAAAAGATGTCTCAGAGGAAATGGAAGATTGGATCGCCAATCAAAAAGATTTAGTGATAGTACTGTATGGATCGCCTTATCTTATTCCAAAAATCCGAGGAGATCATACAATTCTAGTTGCGTATGAAGATGATCCAGCATGTTTTGAGGCAGCATTAGAAGTGCTTAGCGGTTCCTGTCTTGCAGAGGGTAAGTTGCCAGTTCATTTGCCATTAAACTAGAACCTCCATTCGTCTTAGCATGTAGATCACAGCTTCTTCTCGAATAATAATAGCATCTTCATCATAGACAAATTCTCGAAGGAAAGCAATTTTCTTGCAAGACTCTATTGCTCTTTCATATGGGACGGCGTCTAGTTCCCCACTCATTAGTAGCGATGTTTGTTCTTCTAGAATCATTTCCTCTGTGATTGGCACTTCTGGCTCAAAATTCTCAGGAATATGATCTTTAAACCAGTCGATTATTTCGTTAACATTTGAGCAATCTCTTGCAATGCGTATTGTAGGATTGTCATCACTTGGAATGCCATTAAGCCACCCAAAAATCCGATTAATAATGAAAGATTTGGTGTATTTTGCATCGAAATAGGCTTTTGCTGTGGAAAAACCAATACATTGTGCATAAGGGTCTTCATAACTTGCAACAGACCATCCTCTTATCCCACGTACTTCTCCAAGAAGTTTTTTGTAAGTTGTGACTGCATGTACGTGAAATATGTCATCGATATTCCCATGATGCTCACGTATCACATCTTCGATAAATCCGTTTCTAGCTTTATGCAGTACTTCATAAATTTTCCCTGGAACGTCTTCTGCGACTATTGTCTCCGTTGCAATTTGATAGGCATTAATAACCTCACCTGCATATCTACCTCCGCATTGACCGCTTGCAGATACTAGTGATTGAAAGACTTCGTTTTTTGTGTAGTTTGAGGCATTTCCCTCAGACAGAATGTGAGTAATAATGCGCAGATGTTTTATCATATTATCAAAAAATTCATCTCGGTCTCGATAGCCATCAGGGACGGCACAAAAATCATTTCGTTCTTGGAGATTTTGTAGGAATATACTTAGGCTTTGTCTTGCTTGTTGTGGATGGATAACTCCATATTCACCATGTATCGAAATTAGACTTTCGAATTGATCAAAATAGG
>DAOWHK010000046.1 GCA_030641465.1 Parachlamydiales bacterium
AGAAATTTTTTTAAAGATTTTTGGAAAATGCCCAAAGTTTCAAGATGATACAGTATTTTTGCCTCAGTATCCTCTTATTTCCTGTGCAAGACTCCAAGCAGCCCAAGAAGAAATTAGGCGCGCTGAGGATAAAGTCAAAGTCATGAAATGTTTGCCCGATGGACCCGTATTCCTCTCAAACATTAAGAGGTCAAACCCAGAAGTTGGCGTATTCGAAGTTGCCGAAAAATTAAAAGAGCTCATCCTCACCAATCCTTGGATAAGTAATGTTACACACTTAAAACTCTACACTGAAGATATTCAGCACTTTCCTGAAGAAATAAAGCTCATTCGGCATTTAGAAGCGATCATTATCCAAAGTAATAATGAACAATTTCTACCTGGTTGGATATCTAGTGGCGAGCGCTGCGAAATAAGAGGCAATATCATTAAGTATGAAGGACAAACCTACGATAAAGCAGCCGACTAATCGCTACCTAATTTTTTTTCCCATACGGTACTTTATTTCTCTAACTTTTCCTGAAGGGTCGTAGGATTTTTTGATCCCATCGAGTTTTCCCTGCACAAAGGTTTGTTCAATGCGCACGGCTCCATCCGGGTAGTATTTTTTGAAGGGACCGTGTTCCAAGCCATTTTCATACTCAGCTTCAAAAACCAACACGCCTTCTTCATTCCATTGCTTAGCACTCCCATGGTGCTTGCCATTTTTATGTGGATAAACGCTCATTTGTGCGCCATTTTCAAAAAGAGTAATTTCCTCACCCTCTTTTTGATCGGATACAAAATTCACGGATTTAAAAACTTTACCATTTGGATAAAATTGTTTTGAAAGGCCATCTTTTTGATCGCTTTTAAAAAGAACTTCAAGGCTCACTTTGCCGATTGGGAAAAACAGGCGGCAAGATCCTTCTTTAAGCCCATTTACATATTTCGTTTCCGAAAGTTTTGTTCCATGGATATCGTACTCGATTGCATCCCCTTCTAGCTTGTTGTTAGAGTAGGTTGCGCTGTAGGCGAGTTTTTTTTCTTCTTCGGCTGTATTTACTGGGAAATAGACGTAATGAGGTCCTTCTTTTTTATTATCTTTGTAATGAAAGATAATAGAGCTTCCTTGCTGATCTTTTTCAAAAAACCGCCCTTCTAATTTTCCATGATCATAGCGCGATTCTTCCAAAAGATTTCCTTCCTGATCATACAGAGCTTTTAGTCCATGAAAATCCCCCTGATGATAGCCAAGTGTTGTTTTGATAACCCCATTTGGATAAAGGGTTTTTTGTGTTCCATGGAGTTTTCCCTCCTGATCATATGCAAAAACACTTGCAACTTGCAAGGTGCTACTTGCTGGAATTTTATCTTTTGGATAATACTCTTTGTGCTGCCCTGTAGGGATGCCGAGCTTATAATTTCTTTCAAATGCTAGATTGCCATCTTCAAAGTATCCTTTAGAAACTCCCTCTAAAAGGTCACTTACGTAGCTGGCTTCAAGGCGAAGAGTGCCATCTTCATAAAATTCTTGATGAGGTCCACTTTTTTTTCCCTCAATAAATACGGCTTTTTCTTTGAGATTTTGATTGTCATGATAGGCAATCATTTCTCCGCAAGGAAGATCGTTTTGATAAGAGGCGATAAAAAGAGGGTCTCCTCTTTCATCCCAAATGAGATAGGCCCCTTCTTTTTTTCCTGAATCGAATGTTGCAACAATTTTTTTTGCTCCACTTGCAAACCATTCTTGTTGCATTCCATGAAGCTTTTCGTTTTCATAATATTTGGAGATTTTTGGAGATCCGCTTTCATACCATTCTAGATAATGCCCATTTGGCATATCATTAATATATTGCGCATCAAGTAGGGGAACTCCTTTTTGAGACCATTTTTTTGCACTCCCAAGCTTCTTTCCAAGAGTGTAGGCTGCTTGTAACTTTAGAGCTCCGTTTTCATAGTATTCTTTTTGCATTCCGTCAAATTCACCACCTAGGTATCTATATTCATACTCAAGGGCTCCACTTGGATACCACTGCTTAAAACTCCCCTCATATTTTCCACTATCTAATACGTATTCCGTCTTTTTTTCCCCAGATTCAAAATATTCCACGATTGGGCTTTGCAATTTCCCTTTTTTAGAATAATTTGCAACGTATGCAAAGGTTCCATCTGCATATTTTTTCCAATGTTTTCCTCTAGGCTCTCCCTTGTAAAAAAGCCCTGATCCAATAAGCGCTCCATCTTTTGAAAAGACTTCTTCTTTTCCATGAAGGCGCCCTTCGTCATAATGCGCCTGATAACTTTTTTGCTCTAGCGTATGGTATTTGATGTGACTGCCGATAGGATCACCCTCATTAAAATCTTGAACTTCCGTGATCGTGCCGAGCTCATCATAGGCAATCAATGCGGGATTTTTTCCATCGGAGTGCAACTTTCCTAAATGATAATTTCTTATTTCCTTTACCTGATTATTTTCAAACCACTCGGTACAAAGACCTTCCATTAATCCATCTGTAAAATACAATGTCGCAAGCTTTTCTCCACTTGGAAAGAATTTTTTGTACTCCCCTTCAAGCTTATCCCCTATAAAACTTCCTTCTTCAGCAACTTGCCCATCTTCCAAGTAGGTTTTTGTAAGTCCTTGTTTTTTCCCCTGAGAATAAGTAACTTCATGCTGCAATGATCCCTTAGAAAAGAAAAATTTCATGGGTCCATGTAAAATCCCTCGATCAAAACATAACATCTTTTCTACCCTGCCATTTTCCTCAAGAAGCACACTTAAGCCATGAGGCACAACTTCTTGATTCCAAGTAAGGAAACCCGGAGTCTCTTTTTCGACAACGATCAAATCGGTCTCTTCTTGAGGAGCTCCGCTTGGGTGAAAAAACACTCTTTTAACTGGAATCTCCTCTTCATAAAAAACGACAACTTTTGGTGTGCCACCTGGATATTGCTCGACAACTTTTGGAAGCCACTCAGGCAGTCGTTGCTTCAGCTCAGTTGCTACAGGAATAATTTCTAGATTTGGCGCAGCCTCAAGTCCTGCAATGCATAATACAGCACAAACTATCAAAAAAAGATTATTGCGTTTCATGATTTGTATCCTCTAAGAAAAAAGTATTTTAAAGGTAAATAATACAAAATTTGTGAAATATTCCCAAACTAAATATCAAGGAAAGGCTCTGAATATACAGAAACCGATTCAAAACTTGGGTTTTGAATCGGTTTGTCTATAGGAAGCTCTGATTAACTCCGTTGTTTCAACTTCAGAGCATTCGACGGGAGGTTACTGAAAGGCTAGGCTACAAAGTGCAAGTCCCCAAATAATTGTAATTACTGCACAAAATACCTTTACTGGGCGTCCACACTTTTTCATCCAAGAAGACCATGCTCCTGAGAAAAACAGGATCAATATTCCCTTAACGAGCATAAACCACCCGAGTAATGTAATAAAAAATGTTAAATTCAAGGCCCAATAAGTGAACTGAATAATCGTTAAACCAAGCAATAAATTAATAAGTCCTGCCAGATACAAGCAGCAAGGATTTGCTTGAAAAGATTCACAGATTTTCTTCATTTTTGTTAGATGCATCATCGACCATAAGCCTAGAATAATTAGCAGCGGCCCAAAGATACTTGAAAGTGTTATTTCATTCATAACTATCCTCTGTTTTGAATTAAACTAATTACTTTCAGATATTGTTTTTTTATAAAAATGTCAAATTAATTCAATAACAAGTCTTTCTTTATTACTTTCTATTGTTATTTTTTCTTTGGGAAAAATAAAACCGCTTCCGCTAAAAAAAATCCTCAAATCTTCTGGCCGCGGCTCATTGGTTTGGAAATTTTGAATGCAAGAAAGCTTATGCCATTTGTTAAAATGGTGTTTGATATGCTCCATTGGCTCATCAGACTCACGGATCCATTCAAGACCTTGATCTGTTTGCTTAAGAACAAAGTAAATATCTGCGCTGTAGGATGCGGCAAGTCTTTTGCTAAAGAGGATCTCTCTTTTTAGCGTAGCTGCTTGGGCTTGAAAGCGATAGCATTGCACCATCCCTTTAGATTTAAAGAGCACAGCCCCTCCAAATACTGTAAGTATTGCAATGCAAATAAACAGCTCAATCATGGAAAAAGGGCGCGATTTACTCTTAATCATCCTCTAGCCATGGATAATCAGCCGTAATATCCTTTTTTTTAAGATAGGCGTTATATTTTTGAGAGGTAATGCGGATATCATCTCTTCCATCACTTAATACAAAAGTATAATCCGTATTCCACCCATCTTTTAGGAGTTTTTTTGTATTTCGAGCAAGTCTGGATTTTTTTAGTACACTTTCTGGATTATGCCTTACTTCGTCAAGCGTCGCTGTGCCTTTTGCCATTTCTAGGTGAAAGATTTCATAGAGCTGTTTGATCCCTTCTTGCGTTTTAAAGGCTTTTCCCTCTTCTAGGCTCCCTTTCATATTATATCCAATTACACTTCCAATGATTCCAATAATAAAGATTACAATCATAATTTCTAAAAGGGTCATCGGTCTTTTTTTCTTTATTTTAAGCATTATCCTACCTAATAAGCGTGTTGAAAAAGTCCCTTCCTAATTTATTGTACAAAAGAGCTTACATCTGTCATGGGAAGAAGAACAGAAAGGAGCACTACTCCAACAATTAACCCTAAAACAAGGAGCATGATTGGTTGAAGCAGACTTGTAAATTTACCAAGACTCTTATCTAAATCTTGCTCATAAATATCCCCAATGTTTTCAAGCATTTTTGGGATATTTCCAGCTTCTTCACTAATTGCTAGCATTCGAATAAATAGGTTAGGGAAAAGAGGAGAAGTTTGCAACTCTCTTGAAAGGTATTTTCCTTCGATGATTTTTTTTTCTGCTTTTTCTATTACTGCTTCAAACTCTCTATGATTCATTGCTTTTTTTGAAAGTTTTAGAGCCTGCAGCATAGGTATTCCACTTGTTAGCAGAACGGAAAATACTTTTGTAAAGCGGAGAAGAATTGCCTGTGTCATAAGAGTTTTTAATATAGGCATTTTTAACCCAAATTTTTTGAGTGAATCCTTTCCTTTAGGGTTTTTTATTATGAAAGTAATGCAGGCTATGGCTCCAAGTCCTGAAAAAAGTATATAAACACCATATTCATGAATGAAACGACTACACCCGATCACAGCCTCTGTCATCGGATGGAGTTTTTGGTCTTCAAATAAATCTTGAAGG
>DAOWHK010000106.1 GCA_030641465.1 Parachlamydiales bacterium
CGCCAGGAGATGACGATTGGGGACAAAATCATTTATTTGATGATCTCGAGAAATTTCATGATGCAATGCTTCCACACACTCAAAAAACTTGCAATCTTCTTTAACAAGACTCTGCTTCATTTTCAAATCCCTAGACGCCAAAGCTCAAACAGCGGGCTTGTGAAGTTTTTATTGTATATGATTCCAAATAGAAAAAATTCGGTTACAAAAGTAAGCGGAATTCTTGAAAACAATTTTGACCGCTTTGGTAGGTTCTTTCTATTTTTTAACTATCATGTTCGCAATATCTGATAATAGCGCTTAGAGCTCCGACAAACAATTTCTTATCTGCCTTCCTGGAAATTCATCCTCCTAGCGGAGGTTGTTGAAGCAGTCGCGGACTAGCATACTGAAGAGAGGAGCTATTTTGTTGAGTAGCAGCTATTACTATATCATCATCATCCTGAAGTCTTCTACTTGCATGGTAAAGAGCCAAGCCATTTTGCTGACAAGCCGCTAGCATGATAGCACGGTCATCGCAAAGACGCGCACTTGCATGCCAAAGAATCCTATAGTCTTGCTGACAAGCCGCTAGCACGAAAGTATGGTCATCGAGAAGACGCCTACTTGCACGGCCAATAGAAAAGACATTTATTTGACAAGCCGCTAGCATGAAAGTATGGTCATCGCGAAGACGCGCACTTGCACAGTTTATAGCCATATTAAGATACGAGATATTTAGTACTCGGACAGCTACTAGCATGAAAGTATGGTCATCGCGAAGACGCTCACTAGCAAACTGAAGACTCCGCTGATTATGCTGAACAGCCGTTAGCACCATGTTATTATGATCTTGAAGACGCTCACTTGCAAAGTAAAGAGCCGAGCCAGCACGCCGATAAATCGCAAACGCATACAGATCATTACACTCATTTACATTCCTAGGAGCCCAGCCGTCATGCTCAACAGCCACAAACACTAAGTTCTCGTTGTCCTGAAGCCGTGGGCTTGCATAGCGAAGAGAAAAGCCAGCTCGCTGACAAGATGCTAGCATGAAAGTAAGGTTGTCCCGAAGACGCGTACTAGCGAACTGAAGACTCTCGGGATCTTGCCGAACAGCCGCTAACGCTATGTTATAGTTATCCCGAAGACGTAGGCTTGCAGAACGAAGAGCAAAGCCATCTTGCCGAACAGCCGCTAACACTATGCTATAGTTATTCTGATAAAACGCACCTGCATCGCGAAGAGCCCAGCTATCATGTTCAACAGCTGATAGCATTCTGTTATGCTCACTGTCAGCATAGTCAGAAAAAACAACTAAAATAATTCCAAAAGGTATCGCTAATATTATACACCTAAAAAAATCTTTTTGACTTAGGTGAGTATAATAATGATTGTTATTAATAGTGTCTTGTTCGAGACATGGAAGAACAACAGCTTTTAGAAATAAATCAACCAGATTTGTAACAGTACTCACACAAGGTACATAGTCACAAATGATATCGATCTCTGATAAATAAGGTCCTATCTCCATGAAAATTCGTTCTCCTTAATAAACAAAAATTGCTGAGAATATAGTAGAAATTTTAAAATACTCATACATAAACAAGCAAGTAGATAACCTGCCCCCGTGCTATCTATTTTTCTCTTTAGCACTATTTCACTTAGCAAAAATCCATTTCCAAAATCGAAAGTGATTGAGTGTCTAGTTAGAGTGTACCCTAACTAGATGTCAGGCTGATTACCTCTTCTGTGTCAGATTAGAGTTGGTTTTGAATTTTATTGACACATTTGAAAAAGGGTTATAGATTTTAACCTGACAGTTACAAATTATTTAGAGGTGAAATGGGAAAAGGTAAGAAAATTGGATATGTGCGTGTTAGTACTTTTGATCAAAATCCTGAAAGGCAACTAGAAAATCTCGAACTAGATAAAATTTATACGGATCATGCTTCGGGAAAGGATTTAAATAGACCGAAGTTAGCAGAACTGATCGATTATGTAAGAGATGGAGATATTGTGGTTGTTCACAGTATGGATCGTTTAGCAAGGAATTTAGATGATCTTAGAAGATTGGTGGACGAGTTTACTAAAAAGTTGGTAAAGGTTCAGTTCATTAAAGAGAATTTAATCTTTAGTGGGGATGATTCTGCAATGTCGACTTTGCTACTTTCAATCATGGGAGCTTTTGCAGAGTTTGAAAGGAAGTTGATTCGGGAAAGGCAAATGGAGGGCATTGCCTTAGCGAAGAAAAGGGGAGTATATAAAGGAAGAAAAAAATGCTTAAACACTGAGGAAGTTAAAACATTATTGTCGAAAGTTACTGCCGGTGAGAAAAAAAGTAATATTGCAAGAGACTTTGGAATTAGTAGGGAGACTCTTTATCAATATATTAGACAAAATGCTGTAGTAGGAATCAAGTAAGCGCTCTTTGTTGGATCAAGCGTATAAGGGACTCCAAAGATATTATTGCAGGACTTTAAATGCTTAATGGCCTAGGATTTTCTGACAAAACAACAACTTCAACAAACTAGGTGATATAATGATGGTAATTTCTTCAGATCAATTTTTAAATGTACCTCCTGAATTACATCAACGAATATTAACATTTGTAGGTAGGCCGCAGTTAACTGCTGTGATAAGCAAACTTTGGAAGGAACAAACAGATGAAGTAGTAGTAAGTGAATTGCGGCAAATTTTTCAGTATGCAGATCCAGGAAGTCCCTTTACTCCTGATGTATGTTTACCGCTTATTAAAGAAATTTATAGGCAGATATTACAGTCAATCCCCAAAAATACAGCACATCACTTTCCGCTCGTCTCATTGGAAAGATTTGTAGAGGTAGAAAAATTCTCCTCTATTTTAGCTTTCTGGAGTCGTCTACCGGGCGGTAAAGATCATGTAAATCAGCAGAATTTTGAGGCATTACCTTTAGCCGAAATTAGATCGCAACTTAGCGCTTGGATTGATGCAGACCCGAATGTAAAAAACATAGAAGAACTAAAGTTACAAGAGGCAAATCTTTGGTATTTGCCCTCTGAAATCAAACAGCTAACGAAGTTAAAAGAGTTAGATCTATCTGAGAATCAGCTAAGAGTCCTGCCTCCCGAAATCGGACAGCTAATGAATTTAACGACTTTAGAGCTCAATATGAATCCGCTAACAGCCCTTCCCCCCGAAATCGGACAGCTAACGAAATTAAAACAGTTAAGGATCTGTGGAAATTTGTTAACAGAACTTCCTCCACAAATTGGTCAGCTAACGAAATTAAAAGAGTTAGATCTCTCTGACCATGAGCTAACAACTTTGCCCGAAACTTTAGCGGACAAATTCTATATACCAATACGCCTCTGCGGTTATACTTTTGAGAGGATTAGAGCTGACAAAGCTTACCGGTTTTTTAATCTAAGTCCCGAGCAGAAAAACACTGTTTATAAATGCATTTATAATTTAGCGATAGCATTGGGGGAAAAGACCGAGCTCTCGGATCAAGAGTACGGCAAGCGCCATGTTTTTGCGTCAGAGGAAAGATTCGAGCTGGCAATGAATGAGGTGTTGAAAACTCATCCATAACGGATTGTTTTTCAAGCAGGTTCTTTATAGAGAATAATGAGAGTCTTCTACCAAAATATTGAACTGAACTAATGCTAGTAAGAACTGGATCTCATGCGGTTTTGTTTTGATGAAGTTTGAGCCAGTTTGTTCATGACCAAAATCATGCCCAGAGAAAGCGCTGCATTATAAGCAGAAATTGGAATCGAGAATAAATTCCATGATGACTTGCTGCAAGAGGGGAGTTTTTTCAAACGACTTGTTAACTTAGACAAGTTATCGATACTGATTTTTTCTCTACTGCAAAAGCTGGGAACAATACCTATTTGAATCATAAAATGATAAAGACTAAGCAAAAGTCCAATAAGCATGAAGACTTGTATCAAGCGCATCAATAGGATTTTTTTCTGAGAAAATATCCCTGCAATAGAACATATTAGTAATGCAAAATAGGGTAGTCGCTGGAGGCTACAAAGTTTGCAGGGGACTATTTTCCAAATGTACTCTGCACAATATGAAGCAGTCAATATTAGTGCTGCAACACAGGCTAACAGAATAAAAATGCGATTGTAAAAGAGAACTTCGCTTCTCATAGATCAAACTAATTCCACTTCTTCAATTGTGAGTCCAAAGGACGATAAGTCGTTTACTTTAGATGCTAAGATTGAAACAAGCTCTTCCTTTTTTCCATTGCCATACCATTCCTGTCTAAAGCGATTCCACTTAAACTTTAACTTCTTTAATTCATTAGTGATGGATTCTGAAGGAGTGTTACCAAATGCAATGATTAAATCGCTTCCTTGATTTTTTCGATTGGTGTTTATTGCCTTCTCTCCACTTAACGCCCATGAGTTTAATGTAGATTTGTCCTGAGCTTTTTGTTTAATTTCAAGTAGAGCTCCCAATAATTCATTAGAGTCCAAAGTGTCAATACCAGCTTGAGCAAATATTTTACCAATTTCTATCGATTTTTTAACTTTTAGTTTGCGTTCCTTTTCCTGAAGAAGCTTTTCCTTCAATTGGATCCGGGATTTTTCCTGTGCAATTTTGTGTTTCTGCTTTTCTATAACGTCATTCATAAAATATATCCTGATTTACAAATCATTTTACCTCTGAGATCTCCTGTATACATGAGACCAATAATACTAAGCAAGAAAAATACCGGAAGAGATGAAAAAGTAAGTAAGAAAGATAGAAATATATACGCAATATGCAAACAAGTTTGCGATTGCTCGTTTTCCCTTGAAAAAACTAAGTAAAAGAGGTACTCTCAAAGTAAATCTGAAAATCAGAAGTAGGTATTGTGGCGATAGGATTTGCAAGAGTAGAATTTGTTAAAAGATCAGCAGGAAAAACCGCATGCGGAAAAGCTGCCTATAATTCTCGTGATAAAATCGCCTTTGAAGGTAATTGCGCCCTAAGTCCAAAAACCTTCGATTATTCTTATAGAGAAAAGCCATCATATCATGAAATTTTGTTGCCAAAAGGAGTAAGTCAAAACTTTCAAATTCCAGAAGTTCTGTGGAATGCAGCAGAAGCAAAAGAAAGAAAGATCAACTCTCAAGTAGCAATAGATTTAGTGTTGGCCCTGCCAGATGATAAAATGATTACACTTGAGGATCGCATTGCTCTTGCAAAAGGTTTTGTACAAGAAAATTTAGTAGTACATGGATTGGCAGCTCAAATTGACATCCATTCTCCAGAAAGACAAATACAATTTACGAAAGCAAATGAAAGTCTAGGTATTACAAAAGGGCAAACAGGAGTTGTTCTTGAAAGAGAAGAAGAGAAATATAAAATAGGTATTGAAAAGGGAGGTAAACTTGTTAAAACGATTACTTTCAACCCCAATGAATTTACCGCATTTAATGAAAAAGAACATAATTGGCATGCTCACGTTCTTGTAACGACAAGGCGGTTTAAGGAAAATGGTCAAGAATTTGAAGATAGAAAAGCACGAGATATATTACCTCAAGTAAGAGGAGGGTATGTTGTTGCAGGTCCAGATTGGGGAAAGCTATGGACTCAATACCAAAATCACTATTTTGAAAAGAAGGGACTATCTCTAAGAGTAGAATCAAATGGGATCATTCCGCAAGAGCATCTAGGACCTTTGCGATTGCGTGCAAGAGCTTTTGATCTATTCGAAGAACATGACAGGCGTCAACAACTTAATGTATTAGAATCTGAAAATCCAAGAAAAATTCTTGAGAAGATCACAGATAAACAAAGTGTATTTACCCGTGATGATGTTGATCGATTCATTCAAAAGTATGTCAGTCGTGATATTGTAGAAAATGTAAGGGAAGCATTTTGGATGCAGCCAGAGCTAGTGCAGTTAGTAGACAAGAAGACCCATCAGCCTATTCCCAGGTATACATCCCAATTTGTCCTTAAAGAGGAGCGGCAGATAGTGCGTTTAGCTGATCGTATTCATTCTAAGTCATCACTTCCGGTTAATTTAGATCAAGGCACTCGCCGCGCTTTTGAAAAGCTGACAAAAGAACAGGCGGGAGCATTTCAGAATATAGTTCAAAATAACAAACTAAATTGTATTCAAGGGTATGCGGGAACGGGGAAAAGTCATCTATTAGCCGCTTTGAAGCAAACATATGAAGTAAATGGCTACAGCGTTAGAGCATTTGGCCCTGATAGTGCGACGACTAATGTTTTGAAAGAAAAAGGCTTTTATCAGTCTGAAAATATTTATCGATTTCTCTTCGCTACACGTCATCATAAACGTAAGATTGCCTTTGGTAAAGAAGTTTGGGTATTAGATGAAGCTGGAAAAGTCGGTAATCGCCCCTTACTAGAATTATTAAAAATCGCTGATAAAAACAATATTAAGTTGGTTTTATCAGGAGATATGGCGCAGCTTCCTTCAGTTGATAGGGGAGGTCTATTTAAGATATTTTGTGAAAAATTCGGCTCAGAAATACTGGAAGACATTCAGAGGCAAAAAGTTCAGGAACAACGTGACGTCGCTAAGCATCTAGCTTGTGGAGAAACAGGAGTGGCCCTTAACAAACTTGGACAATCACAAGCGATTAAGTGGTCTGGAACCAATCGAGAAGCGATAGAAGCTCTGATTAACCATTGGGCAATCGATGCTAAATCTTCGTCTTATGACTCATTATTGATGATTGCTCATACGAACGCAGAAGTTCGTGTGTTGAATGAATTAGCACGTCTAATAAGAAAAGAAAGAGGGGAAATTAGTAATAAAGAGTTCGCCTGTGATACCTCTCAAGGAAAAATCTATGTCAGTGAAGGGGACCGCATTGAATTTAGGAAAAACAGTAGAGAAATTGGAGTGACAAATGGATTGTCGGGTGTATTACTTCAAGCTGCTCAAGATCGATTTATCGTATCAGTAAAAGAAAATGATCGAAATACAAAATTAATTTCTTTTAATCCACAAACATATCATGCGTTTCAACTTGGATACACCTCTACATATTACCGTTCACAGGGAAGAACTGTAGATCAAGCCTATGTCCTTCATAATCCTCAAATGAATAAAGAGATGTTCTATGTTGGATTAACACGTCATACAAAACAGGCCTATTATTTTGTTTCTAAAAAA
>DAOWHK010000075.1 GCA_030641465.1 Parachlamydiales bacterium
AGCCAGCCCAGCCAAGGCGAAGATGTAGGTTTTTGGCAGCACATTCAATAGGGATGCAACCGGTGTTGCAGCCAGCGCTAAGACAATGGTGAGAGATGCTGCGATTACTGCCGCCCAATACCTGCTGGATTTAGGCCCCGCTTCTGAGGACGCGAGAATGGCTGCGCCAGTTCGCGCGACGGTGGCAGCATGACCTCCAAAGAGCGCATTGACCAAGGAATTAATGCCTACGACTGTGGAAATTATATTCACCGGAACGGCGTAACCCTGTGCTGAAAGAAACCCCAAACCTTGAACGTTACCAAGACCCATTGCCAATACAACCATCGGAAAGGTAATGGCGACAATCGCCGAAAGAGAAAATGTCATTTGAGGAAAAAAAACGGAAGGCACTAATGCCGCCGCAGGGAAAAGTCATTCCTGAGGCATTTATCAATACTTGTAAAAATATGGATCGCGCTGCAGCATGCTCAGATAATATCTCTGGAATTTTTTCCTACCGCAAGTTGCTTCTTGCGGTGCTGCTCTTATCACATCAGATAAAAAAGTTAAAAGGTAAATACATTGGAGTGATGCTACCTGCTTCAAGTGGAGCCTATATCACAATTTTAGCAACTCTTTTTGCTGGAAAAATCCCAGTAATATTAAATTGGACAGCAGGTATTAGGGCGCTTGACTATGCATCAAATCTAATGAAGCTACAAACAATTCTTAGCTCAAGAGCATTTTTAGATAAGGTGGATACTCTAGAGCTTGGAGATTTGGAAGAAAAGATCGTTTTACTTGAAGATGTGAAGAGAAATATTTCTTTTCTCGATAAAATAAAAACGGTTTTTCAATCGAAGAGATCGACAAAATCTCTGATGAAAAAATATCATTTGGACAAAATACACTCAAATGAATCTGCTGTGATTCTTTTTACAAGTGGTACAGAAGCATATCCAAAAGCTGTTCCTCTTTCCCATCGCAACCTCATTAGTAATCAAAGAGCAGCACTTTCGATCATTGGTTTTACACCAAGCGATATTCTCTATGGGGTATTGCCTCCATTTCACTCGTTTGGATTTTCTGTAACAGGGCTCTTTCCTCTCCTTTCTGGACTCCGCGTGTTTTTTGCGCCAGATCCTACAGACTCCCATGGAATGGCTCGAGATATTTCCTACTGGAAAATTACCATGGTCTGCTCGGCTCCCACCTTTTATAAAAATTTATTTCGAGTTGCAAGCAAAGAGCAGTTAAAAACTGTGAAATATTTTGTGTCAGGCGCAGAAAAGGCGTCGAAAGATCTCTATGATTTCGTAAAAAAGCTTGGTCAAGGTGCGATTTTCTTTGAAGGATATGGTATCACAGAGTGCTCACCCATTGTGACCATTTGCAGGCCTCATCTCCCCTTAAAAGGCGTTGGTCAGGCAATTCCTGGAGTTGAGCTGCAAATCATTCATCCGGAAACGCTTGTTCCTGTCTCGATCCATCAAGAAGGGGAAGTGTGTATTAAGGGACCAAATGTTTTTTCAGGATATTTGGGCACTGTCAAAAAAAATCCTTTTATCGAAATTTACGGGGAAAATTGGTATCGTAGTGGAGATATCGGACTTATCGATGAAGATGGATATTTGATCATTAAAGGGCGCTATTCTAGATTTATTAAGATTGGTGCCGAAATGGTAAGCCTTGTTGCATTAGAAGAAGAGCTAATAGATAGCATGCAAAAAAAGAAATGGTACCATTCAAAAGACGGTCAGCCATGTCTCGCAATTTTCCCAGTTGAGCTTGATCATGCAAAAACAACCTTGATTCTTTTTTCCGTTTTTTCAGTCAGTAAAGAAGAAGTTAACTTAGCTCTTCGAGAATCTGGTTTTGGGAGAATTATTAAAATAGCAGAAGTTCGTCAAATTGAGGAGATCCCGCTCACAGGCACTGGGAAAGTACAATATAGGAAATTAGAGGAACTTGCAAAAATACAATGAAAAAAGAAATTAATTTGCAAATTTTTGATACAGAAACGCGCTCAAAAGAAGTCATTGCCAAAGAAATTGGCAAGACCATAAAAATGTATACTTGTGGCCCAACGGTTTATGACTTTGCGCATATTGGAAATTTCCGCACATACGTATTTGAAGATCTTTTAAGGCGTTCCATCAAATATTTTGGCATGGAAATTTTTCAAGTCATGAATCTTACAGATGTTGATGATAAAACCATTAAAGGTGCGATTGAAGCCGGAGTCTCACTTGAAGAGTACACAAAAAAATATAAAGAAGCTTTTTTTGAAGATCTTCAAACACTTGCAATCGAAACCGTTGAGAGTTATCCCGAAGCGACAAAACATATCGATCAGATGATTATTATGATTCAAACCCTTCTTAAAAAAGGGATTGCATATCAAGGGCAAGATGGATCCATTTACTATAGCGTGCAGCATTTCCCCTCGTATGGCAGGCTTTCTCATCTTAACTTAGATGAATTAAAGTCTGGTGCATCAAATAGAGTCACAAGTGATGAGTACGATAAAGAAACGCTCTCAGACTTTGTTCTTTGGAAGGCCTATGATAAAACAAGAGATGGAGACATTTTTTGGGATAGCCCTTTTGGAAAAGGAAGGCCTGGATGGCATATTGAATGCTCTGCAATGGCGATCAAACTTCTTGGAGAGAGCATTGATATTCACGTCGGTGGAGTAGATAACATTTTTCCTCATCATGAAAATGAAATTGCGCAATCTGAAGCATGTACAGGAAAACATTTTGCAAAAAGATGGGTGCACTCAGAACATCTGCTTGTCGATGGAAAAAAAATGTCCAAAAGTCTTGGAAATTTTTATACCCTAAAAGATCTCCTTAAAAAAGGATATACAGGCTCTGAGATCCGCTATCTGCTTCTTAGCACACACTACAGAACGCAGCTAAATTTCACCCTAAAAGGTCTCGATGCTGCAAGAACAGCTCTTGTGCGCCTAGAAGATTTTATCCATCGCTTAAGAGGAATTTCTTCAGGTGGTAAAGAGGGAAGCGTTGATATATTATTAAACAAGGCTCAAGTCCAATTTGATGAAGCTATAGCTGATGATCTAAATATTTCCATAGCCTTAGCAACAGTGTTTGACCTCTTAAGAGATGTCAATCGACTTGCAGATGAGGGGAAAGTGGATAATGCAGGGGCAAAATCCATTATTCACTTCCTTGAATCAATAGATACAGTGCTTGGAGTATTGCCACTGCATAATAAAGAACTAAAAATTCCAGCAGATATTGAAAAAGCTTTTGAGCAAAGAGAGTCTGCTCGGAAAGAAAAAAACTGGGGAAAAGCTGACGAGCTAAGAGATTATATTCAAAAAGCTGGATTTATGATTGAAGATACAAAAACAGGCCCACGCCTTAAAAAACCGGACTAATCCTCCGGCCTCATGATCGGAAAGTAGAGCACATCGCGAATAGATTGAGCTCCCGTAAAAAGCATCGTTAATCGATCGAGACCAACGCCAAGTCCACCAGTTGGTGGCATCCCTTGGCAAATTGCTTCAATAAATTCTTCATCCATTGGGTGAGCCTCTTCATCTCCACCTGTTTTTTGCGACTGCTGATCTTCAAGCAGTTGTCTTTGAAGCTCTGGGTCATTTAGCTCAGAATAGGCGTTGCAAAACTCAAATCCTAAAATAAAACTCTCAAATCTTTCCACAAAACGCTCTTTTTTAAGCTTTGGGTCGCGATGGAGCTTACAAAGGGGGGTCGTTTCAATCGGGTGATCTGTAATATGGTGCGGCTGAATAAGTTGCTCCTCGACAAACTCTTCAAATAGATAAGAAATGAGTTTTCCTCTCGGCGCTTTTTTTAGGGTGTCGCCATCCATTTTCTCTGCAAGGGCCTTGATCATCTGTTCATCTGTCATTTGATCCACATCCATTTTTGCATACTCATTTATACTATCTTTCATGGACAGGCGCTTCCATGGAGTTTTAAGATCGATCTCTTGCTCATTGCCATGCTTATCTTTCCGCTTTCCAATATTTGTGCCACCAAAAAGAGTCATCGCAAGCGCTCTAAAAAGATTTTCTGTAAAGATCATCACATCATTATAATCTAAATAAGCGCCATAAACCTCAAGCATAGTAAATTCAGGATTGTGCGTGCGATCAATCCCTTCATTGCGAAAAACTTTTCCAATTTCATAAATACGTGGCAGGCCACCAACAATCAGTTTTTTTAAGGGGATTTCAAGAGAAACTCGAAGAAACATGTCCTGACTTAACGCATTGAGCCTAGATGTAAAAGGTCTTGCCTCTGCACCGCCATAAATGTTTTGTAAAATAGGTGTTTCCACTTCCATAAAATCAAGCTCTTCGAGATATTTTCGTATCTCGCGCATCAAATGGCTTCGCATTTTAAAAGTTGTTGCAACATCGGGATTTGCAATCAGATCGAGCCATCTCTTGCGGTAGCGAACGCCTTTATCGGCAAGGCCGCTATGCTTATCAGGAAGCGGAAGAAGGGATTTACAAAGTAGGGTGACTTCTTTTGCATAAAGGGTCAATTCCCCTTTATTTGTCCGAAAAAGATGGCCTTTGATACCAATAATATCGCCAAGATCGATCTTTTTTTCGATAAATTTTAAAGGCTTGAGCTCACTATCTTCTGAGAGGCCTGAAACTTTGGTATGCTCCCGATTGAACATGATCTGAAGGCGACCAGTAGAGTCTTGAATATGGCCAAAGGCATTTTTCCCCATCGCCCTAAAAAGAATAAGCCGTCCAGCAAGAATCGCCTCATCAGTCGTCCCATTCGCTCCATCATCACTTGAGCCAACAGACTGGTCCTCAAATTTATCTAGAAGAGCACTTGCCGTGTGACTTGGTGTAAAAACATGAGGATAGGGATCAATCCCCATCTTTTGTATTTCATGAAGTTTCGCTTTTCTATTCGTAAATTCTTCGAATTGATGGTAATCAGGACTGTTTGAACTCATACTACTACTATGTTAAGGATTTCTCATTATCATAATAGGGCATGTGTTTATACACAAACCAATTTAGACCCTTGGTTTGTGTATAAACTGACATTCCTTACTCAGGCTGAGGAGGGAATTCTTCATAATATTTTTGAGCTGCCCATTCCCTAAAATCTTGAGGAGGGTTTGTAATAGGGTTTCCTGTCAAAGTCAGCTTCAAATAGGGAGGATTCACTTCCCATGGAATATTAGAGATTTTATTTTCTCTGAGATCAAGTAGTGTTAGTTGCTTTAGTCGGGTGATTTCATCAGGAATCTGTGAAATATGGTTATTATTAAGAGTTAGCGTGTTGAGGTTGGTTAAATGAATAATTGGAGAAGGCAGAGTTTTGAATTTATTTTCTGAAAGATCGAGATCTGTCAGATTAGTTAGTTGACTAAACTCATCTGGTAAATCAGAGAGAAAAGAAAGATTCAAATGAAATTCTGTTAGTAGTGTTAGTTTGCAAAAATCTGTTGGGATGTAAGTAATTTTATTCCGCCCAAGAATGCCTATCACTTGCACGTTGTGAACTGGAAAACTCCTAGAAAAATCTGACGGCAGAAAATTAATATCTTTGCATGTAACCAAACCATTTCTAACATTTCTAAAATTCGTTGACATAAAAGCGTCTATTTCTCCATCTGCTTTGACTTGTATATCATACATCATCTTGTTCCATCTTCGTAGTGAGACAGTGGGAAGTCCTTCATGAGTGAGTTTTAGGTCATTTTTGAATGAATTTTCTTCAATGTCCTTGC
>DAOWHK010000166.1 GCA_030641465.1 Parachlamydiales bacterium
AATTTTATAAACTATTATATAACACTAAAACTCTAAAGGAGTTCAGGAGCTTGTCATGATCACCAGATTGAACTTCACTAACTATTTGATAAAAAAGCTCTAAATCATCAAAAATATGTTTTGACGATTCTTCTTGTTTCTGAGGGCTTGTTAGATAGCTAATGTCTAAAATTTCTTCTTTCTTTACAGATAATTGGTAATGCGCAAGAAAAGTTATTAGAAGCTGCTGATCAAAAGAATAAGAGTTAAATATTTCATTCGCTGTTTGAAACTGCTGATCAAAAGAATAAGAGTTGCCTATTTCATCCGTTAATTTTTTTCGATTAATAATCCCATTGATTGTCCGTAAATTTATTAGAGAAAGAAGTTTAGGTAGTGATACATGTTCGGCAAGAGCTTTGGCTGTGTTCATGGTTTTAAAATAGTCTGAATGTCCTTTTGCATCTAGTGGTCCATCAATTCGCATTCTTGATAAATTAGGAAGGGTAAAAAAAGAGTCTGGAAGGCATTGAAAAGCGGATAAGGGCATTTGGATTCTTACTAAGCGATCAAGAAGGTATATTTCGTGAGGAAGGCGTTGAACTTTTATTGAGATGTCTACCACTGTTCTCACTAGGTCTCCCTCTCGGACGCGCTCCATTTGGTCTTGGAACTCTTTTGCCCATCTAGGAAAGTTGGTTGCGTGCTCAGAATCTGTTAAGTCTTGGTTTTCTGGAAGAGCAAAATAAGATTCGGAATCTGGTAATAAGCGCCAAAAAGCTAGTAAATCATGCAATTCAATTTCTTTGATACGAGCGTTATGTTTTTCTGCTGATGCGTGGGGTAGTGATACTGCTGTTATATCCGTTGCTCGGGTTAAGTTTAAAAAAATATTTGCTAGTTTTTTTGAAGGAGTCGTAGTTGTAACTAAAATTTGCCTGATATGCAGTGGGTCTCTATTAGATTCGTAAAACAAAGAGATTTGCATGAGCGTAGTATTGATGAGCTCCTGCTGCGCATTGTTCCACTCCTTGCATACTAAGCAAGTGCTCCAAGGCTCTCCTGTAAAATATAAAATATGTTTTAGTACATCTGTATCTAATGTGGCCATTTTTAGCTCCCTTATTATTACTTTATCTTGAATGGGTCTTAGGAAAAACGAAATTTATCTTTAATAAGTTTAGAAAAGACCATAGAAGTTCATCATGTACTCCTGATTGGATTTCATCGACCACAGTCTCAAAAAAATCCATATTATCAAATTTATGAGTTCTTCCCCATTTGATGCGCTCAGCAAAATCTGTATTTGTATTAGGAATATTACTAATGCCTGATTCTCTAGTTTTTTCTAAGATCAGAAGGAAGGTAAGCTCTTTTTTTAGATTGCCCATGTTAGCAAAATTTATCGTCGGCCTATGCTTTTCTTGGATGAGCTGCTTTTGAACATCTCTAATAAATGAGTCGCGAGACATCATCATATTAAAATTTTTGTTTATCAATTGAATATTGGTAAGTGAGGGAAGCCTTAGCAATATTTGTGGTCGCCGAAAGTCACGATCTACATCCAACAATTGTATTGTATTTATATTTTTCAGGGAAAAAAAATCCGGAGGAAGGTTGCTGACTATGCTTCCATGAAAAGATATGTGCTGTAACGCTTGCAGCAGCTGGATTTCTTTTGGCACTCGACCCAGATAAAATAATTCACCTTGGTATAAATTAACCCGGGTAATTTCTTCTTGATTTTTTAGCCACGAAGGGAAATTGCATGCATGTTCATGAGGTGTAAGATGAGCATTTTCTGGAAGAGAGAAATAGGTATCCGCACCGGACAAAAAGCGCCAAAAGGTTAGTAAATCGTGAAGTTCAATTTCTTTGATACGAGCGTTATGTTTTTCTGCAGATGCATGAGGTAGTGATACTGCTGTGGTTTCAGTTGCAGAGTTTAATTTATTAAAAATATTTTCTAGTTTTTTTGAAGGAGTGGCTGTTGTATCTAAGATTTGTCTGATATTCAAAGGATCTCTATGAGTGTTGTAGTAGTCATTTATTTTAAGGATTGCAGTATTATTTACTTGCTCTTGCGCAGCATTAAAATCTTTGCTGACTTGGGCTGTATTCCAAGGCTCTCCTACAATAAATAAAATATTTGTTAATACATCGTGATTTAATGCTGTCATAATTTAAAACCATTAATTTTTTTTGTTTATATTATAAACTAAAACGTAATAAATACTAACTAAAAGTTGAGAAATCGGCTTGCGTGTATTTGATAGTTAAAAATTTAATTTAACAAGTTCGATGATGCCATTTGCAGTCATTTGAACGCCGATAAGGGCTACGAGCATGCCGCCGAGACGCTCCATTGCCATGAGGCCTTTTTCCCCAAGAATTTTTTTAAGATTTGTCGCAAGGAGGACAATAATCAAAGAGGGGATCCAGGCTGCAAGAATCACGCCTGTCATCAGGATGGGGTTTTGAAGTTGCGTTGCAAAGACCATGACAGCTGTAATTGATCCAGGACCTGCAACAGTTGGGATTGCAAGAGGAACAATGATTGGTTGGTGTTTTGGCAGGCCAGCGCTGGAGTGTTTTGGAAAGATCATGGTGATTGCAATAATTAAGAGAAGTGCGCCACCTGTAATTCCAATAATTGGTTGAGAAATCCCAAGAAGATGTAGGACGCCTTTTCCGAAAAAACTAAAGAGAAATAGTATCCCCAAAGCAATCAGCAGCTCTCTTACAATGATGAACCTTTGCTCTTTAGCAGAATAATCTTTTAATAGACCGATAAAGAGGGGGATGTTTCCAAGAACGTTTATAACAAAGAAAAGGGAAACTCCCATGGAAATTGGATCAGTTGGCATAGGGCTCTAAAAAAATTTGTATTATAGTAAAAATGTTAGCAATTTGATGAATAAAAGGGAAGGGTTATGGCATAATCTATTAGCATGAAAAAATATAAAGTTGTGACCCTTGGATGTCGCACAAATCAGTATGAGTCTCAAGCATACATAGATCAGTTAGAGCAGATGGGTTTTCTAGAGGCCAAAAAGGAAGAGGCTGCGGATCTTTGTATTGTGAATACCTGCACTGTCACAGAATCTGCTGACAAAAAAAGTTTATACCAAATTAGAAAGCTTGCAGCAGATAATCCTGGAACCAAGATGGTTGTCACAGGATGTATGTCTGAGAGATTCAATCATGATGTCCCCGGTGCAACGCAAACAATTCCAAACAGTGAAAAAGAAAAACTTTTAAATTTGGTTTTTCCAGAAGAGATTATTCCAGAATTTTCCATTAAAAATTTTGATGCGCATACCAGGGCATTTGTAAAGGTTCAAGATGGATGTAACTCGTTTTGTAGTTATTGTTTGATTCCATACGTTCGGGGGCGTTCTCGCTCCAGAACTGTTACAGAAATAGTTAAGGAAATTGAGGGACTCATTAGCAATGGCTATAAAGAGATCGTTTTAACGGGGATTAATATTGGGGACTTTGATGGGAATGTAACTCCTGCTACATCTCTTAGTGATCTTGTGAAAATTGTCGATCAAATTCCAGGATTAAAAAGACTTCGTCTCTCTTCTATTGATCCTGATGAAGTCGATGATGCACTTTTAGACGCAATTATTAATGGGAAAAATACCTGTCCTTCTATGCATATTGTTCTTCAAGCGGGGTCTAACCTCGTACTAAAGAGGATGAATCGGAAGTATACAAGGCAGGATTTTTTTGCTACGACAAAGCGGCTTCTTGATGCTAGATCTGATTTTACATTTACAACGGATGTGATTGTAGGCTTTCCAGGAGAGACAGAAAACGATTTTCAAGACACTCTTAGTGTGATTGAGCAGGTAAGTTTTGCAAAAGTGCATATTTTTCCGTTTAGTTTAAGGCCTAAAACTCGTGCAAACAGGTTTAATGATCCTATACCAAAAGATGTGATAAATAAGCGAAAAGAGACCCTTTTAAGAGCTTCTGAAAAAATTGCTTTTGCATTTCGGGAAAAGTATGTGGGAGCTGCGTGTGAGGTGCTTCTTGAAAGTGATGATCCAAATCGCAAGGGTTATATTTTAGGGCATACGGATAATTTTTTACAGGTAGCTATTCCAAAAGAAGGTCTACGATCGAATGAGATTGTAAAGGTAAAATGTTTAGAAAATCACCCAGAGGGTTTAGTAGGTAAGATTAGTGATTAAAATTGCAAACAGATATCGTCCATTTTCTCACCTACCTGGTGCTGAGCTTTTGATTCCAAAAACTGAGTGGATGGTAAAGATTTATCCTGCGAGGTTAATTTTTTCTCATATGGAAAAGGAAATCTCAGTTCCATTAGAGGTTCATTTAAAAGGGCCATTTAGTGGGTTTACTGCAATGCAAGATCTTGAAAAAGACCAGATAAGAGTCTTTGGATTTTCTGCAAGCGGCTACTTTTCCTACGTCATTTTTGCAAAAGGTGGGATGCATCATTTATTTCTTGAGCGCTGCCCAAAAGAGGGGATAGTTTTTGGAGAAAAACAGCTATTTGCAAAGGAGATCCTTTCTTTTCCGGATCCAGATGAGCCCTTGCAAACAAAACCTCTTGAAAGACTGAGTTTTGGCAATCATAAAAAGCAAGATTTAGAGCTTATTTTTAGACGCTTAGATCTGTCTGAAATTATACCTATTGTTTTTATGCTTGGGCAAAAATTTCCAAAAAAAGGGAATGCTGCGATGCCAAGTCTTTTTGAGTCCTTGGAGCGTTGTATAAAAGAAAAAAATCGACTGGATGTGGAAAAAGCTCTTTTGAATCTATGCCTTGCAGGATTTAATAATACGTTTGTTCCTAGGAATATTGATACAGATTATCAAGGGTTTCCTTTGCAAAAACAAGGCTCAAGTCTTGGGCTATTAACGCATTTACAATCTCTCGTGCGAAGTCTTTTTGTGCAGGAGGCGGAGAAAATTTCTATTTTACCCTGCCTTCCGGTAAGCCTTCATGCTGGGCGGTTTAAAAACGTACAAATGAAAGATTTTGTCATGGATCTCGAGTGGTCGAAAAAGAAGATTAAGCGCATCTCTTTGCGCGCTTTTCAAGACGGAATTGCGCCGTTTGACTTTGGAAAAAATGTGGAAAAATTTCGCATCAATCGCAACCAAGTGGTTTTAGCAAGTGCTCCATTTGCCTTTAAAAAGGGGCATAGCTACACGCTCGATCGTTTTCACTAAAAAATTTTAGCCTCCAACATACTGCTGTTGCAGTCTTAGACTTGCAAAGAGAGCAGATGCGGGATTTTGTTGATGTGCAGTCCTTACAATATCATCGTCATCTTGTAGATGGTTGGATGCATACTGAAGGGCGAGGCCATTTTGCTGAACCGCCCTAGTGACGATTGGAATATCATTTTGAAGGATAAGACTTGCATATGCAAGAGCGAGGCCGTTTTGTTGAACTAATCTATGTATAAAATTCCTATCACCTAAAATGTATACCTCTGCATACTCTAGTGCCTCGATGTTAATTCTCGCGGCTTGTAAAAAAAGAGGCTGATCGCTTCTACTCCTTACAAACTGAAGCGCGCGGAGATCGAAACGACACACATCGAGGATAAAATGATGATTATTGACAAGGGTGTATGTTGCAGAAGAAAGCGCTAGGATATTGTGTCTTGCTGCTTCTAACATAAAACTGTGGTCGCCCTTAAGGCGGTTACTAATATATTCAAGGGTATCAAAATTAAGTTGCAAACAAGCTAGCATAAAAGGGTGATTACTTTTTAGTCTAGGAGATGCATAGCAAAGGACATCGATATTGATCCTTGCCGCCTCTAACATAAACTCGGGGTCATTTTTAAGGTGCGCGCTTGCAACGCCGATTGCCGCAAAATTATGCCTTGCCGCCTCTAACATACAATCGGAATTATTTAAAAGCTGATAACTTGCATGATTTAGAGCTCTGAGATCAATTTGGGCGGCCTCTAACATAAACTCGGGGTCATTTCTAAGACGCGCGCTTGCTCTTTCAAGGGCGGGGTTTTCTTCAAAAGCTGCGAGCATGGTGTCATAATCATCACACCCGTAATTTTCAATATCATAAACCATCGCGACAATATTTCCAACAATCGGGAGAAATATTAATGTGAAACACCGCTCAAACTCTTTTTGATTTAGATGGGTGTAATAGTGGCTGTTTTGCAACGTGTTTTCATCAAGAAGCGGTATGACAACAATTTTTTGAAATAAATCTAGGAGATTTGTCACAGTGCTTACAAGGGGAATGTAGTCACAAAAGTTATCGATTGCAACCAAGGGTATGTAATCACAAATGTGACTAAGATTAAGTGAAGAGGTTTCTACGCTCATGACAGTCCTTCGGGAAGAGTTTTTCAAAGAATATAAGAGAGAATCTGTTAATTTTCAAGATCGTTTTCATTGAAAAATTTTGATGCTGAGTGCATGATTCGATTATGAGCAAGCAGCATAAAGATATAGAACTTCTTCAAAATCGTTTGCACCAAAATCCCCACGCGTTTCTTGGAATGCACGCGCTTTTTGAGCAGAAGGTGATTCGAGTATTTCGCCCGGGGCAAAGCAAGGTTGAGATAGAGCTTAAGGGTGAGAAAATCTCGCTTCAAGAAGTTGGTAAGACGGGTCTTTTTGAGCTCAAAGTGCCAATCGATGTAAAACCTTTAGATTATCAAATTTTATATCCAAGTGGTCTTAAATCTTTTGATCCTTATGTCTTTTCTGAGACTTTTAGGGAAAAAAATTTATCCGCCTTTAAGGAGGGAAACCTTTGGAATGCTTTTGAGATGTTTGGAGGAAGACTTGCTGATGGTGGGGTAAAATTTGCACTTTGGGCACCCAATGCAATGCAGGTATCACTTGTTGGAGATTTTAATGAGTGGGATGGCAATTGCACTCCGATGCGACTTCTTGGATCATCAGGCGTTTGGGAAATTTTCCTTCCAGGACTTGCTGAAGAAGAAAAGTATAAATTTGAGATCAAAACAAGTGAGGGGCATATCCTTGTAAAGGCGGATCCTTTTGCGCTGCAAGCAGAATTTCGGCCAGGTACAGCTTCTATTATATGTAATGTTGATTCCTTTAAGTGGGATGATCAAGAGTGGATGAATAAGCGAGAAGGGCGCAATTACGACAAGGAGCCATTAAATATTTATGAGCTCCATGTTGGATCTTGGATGCAAGAAGATGGAGATTTTATCAACTATCGCACCCTCGCTTTCAAACTCGTTGATTATTGTAAGAAAATGCATTTTACGCATGTGGAATTTTTACCCCTTTCAGAGCACCCCTATGATGAATCATGGGGGTATCAAGTGAGTGGATATTATGCAATTACAAGCAGATTTGGAACTGTTAAGGATTTTCAATATTTGGTCGATTATTTGCACAGTTACGATATTGGGGTCCTTTTCGACTTTGTGCCAGCGCACTTCCCAATGGATGCTTTTGCCTTAGCGCAGTTTGATGGTACTTATCTTTATGAGCATGAAGATCCAAAAAGAGGATTTCATCCTTCCTGGAATACTCTTATTTTTGATTATGGCAGAAAGGAAGTTGCAAATTTTTTGATAAGCAGCGCACTTTACTATATAGAAAAAATGCATATTGATGGTATCCGCATGGACGCTGTGGCATCTTTACTTTATTTAGACTTTGAAAGAAATGAGGAGCAGTGGGAGTCCAATCATAAAGGGGGCAGAGAAAATTTAGAGGCGATAGCTTTTATAAAAAATCTCAATGCTGCAGTTCATGAAAAATTTCCAGGAGTGATCATGATTGCAGAAGATTCCTCTTCCTTTCCAAACGTGACAAAGCCGGTAAGCGATGGTGGTCTTGGATTTGATTACAAATGGGGTATTGGCTGGATGAGTGATACCCTGCGTGTATTTGAGAGTGATTTTCGATATCGCTCTTATGAAATGAAACATATTGCCCATGAAATGGAATATTTTTACACAGAAAAATTTATCCTATCTCTTTCCCATGATGAAGTTGTTCATGGCCTTAAAAGTCTGATAGAAAAAATGCCGGGCGATGAGTTTCAAAAATTTGCAGGAATGCGTCTTCTTCTTAGCTACCAAATGTGTCACCCAGGAAAAAAACTACTCTTTATGGGAGGAGAAATTGGGCAGTGGACAGAGTGGTACTGCAAAGAGCAGGTGCATTGGCACTTGCTTGATCGACCCTTACACGCTGGCCTAAAAAAATGCGCAGAGGACATGAACGAGCTTTATTTAAAAAAAGGGGCATTTTGGGAAAAAGATTTTGATAAAGCAGGGTTTGAGTGGATTGATAAAGAGACCCCTTGCTACCTGAGAAGAGGAGAGTCGTCCCAAGTCATCTGTATCCATAATTTTTCTGCGCAGCCCCAAAAAAAGTATGTTGTTGGAACAGTTCGTCCATCATGGATGCGCGAGATTTTTAATTCTGACAGCAAAGAGTATGGCGGGTTTGGACTTATCAATGAAACAATAGAAATAAATGAGGAGGTAGCAAGCGTTACGTTAGCCCCTCTTTCTACAATTGTGCTCGAGGGAGATTTTGGATAAACAAGAATATTTAGATCTAATTGAATCAATTAAAAAACATGATAAACTCTATTACGACAAGTGCAAACCGATTATCTCGGATAAAGAATATGACCATCTTGTAAAAGATCTGGAAAAAATCGAGAAAAAACATCCAGAGTGGATCATAAAAAGCTCTCCGACACGAAAGGTAAGCGTTGAAAAGCGCACCAAAGGTTTTAGTCAAGCATCACACATTTCCCCAATGCTCTCATTAAGCAATACTTATTCAAAAGAAGAAATCGAAGAATTTATCCAAAGGGTTTATAAGCTACTTGAAAAAGAAAACGTGGGATTTTCGTGTGAGCTTAAAATGGATGGAACGGCCATTTCCCTTCGTTATGAAAAAGGAAATTTAGTGAAAGCCATAACTCGCGGGAACGGAAAAAAAGGAGATGTTGTAACAGAAAATATCCGCACCATTAAAAGCATTCCCGAAAGACTTCAAGGGCGTGATATTCCAGATCTACTAGAGGTCAGAGGAGAAGTGTATCTTCTACTCAAAGATTTTGAGAACATGAATGCGAAAAACCAAACAGAGGGAAAAGCTTTATTTGCAAATCCTAGAAATGCCGCAGCAGGCTCTTTAAAACTTCTCGATGCAAAAGAAGTTGAAAAAAGAAATTTGCAAATACTGTGTTATGGAATAGCTGAAGACTCTTTAAACTCCATAAGCACCCAAGGACAAATTCATGAATTTTTAAAAGGGCACGGGATTCCCGCATGTCATGAAAGCCATTTTGCAGTAGGTAAAAACGCTCAGGAAATTTTCACATTTATTCAAAAACAAGAAAAGCTCCGAACAACTCTTCCATTTGAAATTGACGGCATAGTGATTAAAGTAAATCAGATCGGTGATCATCAAAAGATGGGGACAACTGGAAAAAGTCCAAGGTGGGCGACCGCCTACAAATTTGCAGCAGAAAAAGCCGAGACTATCATAAAAGATATTTCTGTTCAGGTTGGAAGAACAGGCGTATTAACCCCCGTTGCAGAGCTTGAGCCCGCACTTCTTGCCGGCTCAACAATTTCACGCGCCACGCTGCATAACGAAGAAGAAGTGCAAAGAAAAGACATTCGCATAGGGGATACCGTCATCATTGAAAAAGGGGGCGATGTGATTCCAAAAGTTGTGGAAGTGATCACAAAAAAACGTCCAAAGGAATCAAAACCCTGGAAAATGCCAAATAAATGCCCTATTTGTCAATCAACAGTACAAAAAAAAGAAGGGGAAGTAGCAACGCGCTGCCCCAATACAAAAGAGTGCGGTGGGCAAAATCACCGTAGGCTATGTTTTTTTACCTCCAAAGCTGCAATGGATATCGAAAATCTTGGACCAAAAATTGTCGCGAAATTTATCGATGCTGGAATCTTGCAGCAATTTTCTGATATTTACAAACTCAAAGCGGAAGATTTAATGCAGCTTGAGGGGTTTAAAGAAACTTCCATAAAAAATCTTCTCGAAAGCATTGAAAAATCCAAGACGCCAGCACTTGCGCGGTTTATTTTTGCACTCGGCATTCCTCATGTAGGAATAGAGACCGCAGAACTTGTTGCAAATCACTATGGCACCTTAGAAGAAGCAAAAAAAGCAAACAAAGAAGAGCTCATAGAGATAGAAGGAATTGGTGAAACTGTCGCGACATCTATCGAAGAGTATTTTGCACATCCTCTTCATCTCAAGCAAATTGATGAGCTTTTAGATCTTGGGGTGAAACCAAAACCTGCAGAAAAAATAAAAAATACCAGTCATGCCTTTTTTGGAAAAACTTTTGTACTAACAGGAAGTTTAAGTTCGTATACAAGATCTGTTGCAACTCGGCTTATCAAAGAGCGTGGAGGAAAAACCTCTTCTTCAGTGAGTGCAAAAACAGACTTTATCCTCGCAGGAGAAGATCCTGGATCCAAATATGATAAAGCAAAAAAACTAGGAATAAAAATTTTTAGCGAAGAAGCTTTTACCAAGGTTCTTTAAGAAAAAATTTACCCTCCTTCCTGGTGCGTCTGAAATAGCCTTTGGCTTGCAAACTGAAGAGAGGAAGGATCTTGTTGAACAGCCGCAAATACAATGGCTACGTAATCTCGAATCCTTGCAGACCCGTATTGAAGAGCTAAACCGTTTTGTGTCACGGCTCTTAGCATGAAAGGTATATTGTTCATAAGTAGCTGATCTACAAGAGCATATACTTGAATGTTTAGCTCCGCTATTGCAATCAAGAAATTCGGCTCAAGGCGAAGCCTTGCACTTGCATATTGAAAAGCCCGGATATCGAGCTGCGCCGCCGCAAGCATGAAATTATGGTCATCTTTAATCAGGCCATTTATATATTGAAGAGCCTGGATATCGAGCTGAGCTGCTGCGAGCATGAAATCCTGATTGTATTTAAGCCCGGCACGCGCATAGTGAAGGGTATCGATGTTGTGCTGAGCCGCTGCAAGCATGAAAGCATGGTTATTTGTAAGCCGGTTACTTGCCTCTTGAAGAGCCCGGATATCGAGCTGAGCTGCTGCGAGCATGAAGGCATGATTATTTGTAAGCCGGACACTTGCATATTGAAGAGCCCAGATATGGTGCTGAGCCGCTGCAAGCATGAAAGCGTGATTATCTTTAAGCCGGGTACTTGCATATTGAAGAGCCCAGATATTGTGCTGAGCTGCTGCGAGCATGAAATCGTGATTGTTTCTAAGCCGGGCACTTGCATGGGGAAGAGCCCTGATATTGTGCTCAGCCGCTGCGAGCATGAAGGCATGGTCATTGAGAAGTCTTGGACTTGCATTGTAAAGAGAATTGTTTGCGCGAAAATCCTCTAACATGAAGTCATAGTCATCATACCACATATCCATAATAAGAATGATTAAATTTCCAGTCCCAGGTATCAATAATGCGAGGCATCGCCCAAATTCTTTTTGATCTAGATGAGTATAGTAGTGACTGTTATTAATAGTGTCTTCTTCGAGATAGGGCAGTACCACAATTTTTTGAAATAAATCAATGAGGTTTGTCACAGTGCTCACGATTGGTACATAGTCACAAAAATTATCAATAGCCACCAAAGGCACATAATCACAAATGCTATAGGGATTAAGTGAAGAGGCTTCGATGCTCATAAAAATTCCTTTGGAAAAATAATATTTCTAACCAGCATAGCGACTTATTGATTATTTTTGAATCTATACACATACCGGACGGCAGATTCGCAACTTAGATTTGAAGAAAATCCTGCTCTCTAGCAAGTTCTCTAAATAAGAAAATGACGTTCTAGCGTCAAACACAGCTGTAAAATCATGTCCTCTAGTTTTAGATTGGAGGCGATATTTTTCGTGAAAATTCATGAGGCTTTCTAGTTGAACAGTCACAAACCAGGCTTTTTCTAGGCGCTGTTTGATAGAAGAAATTCACCCTCCTTGCTGTAATTGCCCAAAAAGTCGAGGACTTGCAAACTGAAGGGCTGAGTTGTCTTGCTGAGTAGCTGCTTGTACTAAATTATCATCATCTTGCAACCTTGGACTGGTGAACTGAAGAGCTAAACCGTTGTGCTGACAAGCTGCAAGCATGAAGTTATAATCAAATCGAAGCCGGAAATCTGCGTATTGAAGAGCGGCAATGTCTACCAAATATGCAGCTCTGATTAGATCGTTGTTATTTCGAAGCCGGTCACTTGCATAAAGAAGAGCGGAGTGATTTTGCAGGCTAGCTGTTAGCATGAAGGCATAGTCGTCTCGAAAACGGGCATGAGTATTCTGAAGAACTAAACTGTTTTGTATGCTTGCCATTAGCATGAAGTCGTGGTCATCTTTAAGCCGATTACTAGCAGAGTGTATTGCTGATTCGTATAGCGGAATAGCTTCTAGCATAAAGGAGGGGTCATCCCGAAGCCGATCACTAGCATAATAAAGAGCCTCGATGTCTTGCTGACAAGCCTCTAACATAAAGTCGTGGTCATCTAGAAGGCGATAACTAGCAGAGTAGATTGATGACTCGTTTAGCTCAATAGCGTCTAGCATGATGTCATGGTCATCATACCCTCTATTCATAAAGTCATAAATAATTACTAAAATATTTCCATAGAAAGCTACTAATAGTATGAAGCACCTAAAATAACTTTTCCGGTCTAAGTGAGTGTAATAGTGATTGTTATGGATAGTGTCTTGTTCGAGGCATGGGAGTACAACAATTTTTTGAAATAAATCAACGAGATTTGTTGTAGTACTTATATGGTACATAATCACAAATGTTATCGATAGCTGATAAAGAGTGTCCTATCTGCATGAGAATTTTTTCCTAAAACAATAAAATTCGCAGTGAGGTTATTAGAAAAATTTTAAAGTATCAATTGGAAAATATGCATGCAGAGAATTTACAAGGAAAGTATGTGATTTAGCTTTTTTAAGCGGGAAGATGCGCAACATTGATTCGTAGAAAGCTCTGCTCTTTTATGGGCTCTTTAAAAAGAGAAAAAGACTTTCTTGCGCCAAACACAGCTGTAAAATCATGTCCTCCAATAGTGAGCATGACTCTACAAAAAATTCATCCCCCCTCTTGAAATCGGTCATAAAGTCGATGACTAGCAAACTCAAGAGCCAGGCCGTTTTGCGCTATAGCAGCTCTTACTATGTTGTCGTTATCTTGAAACGGTCGAATTGCAAACTCAAGAGCTAAACCGTTTTGCTGACAAGCCGCCAGCACAAAAGCATAATCACCCTGAAGCCGCGCACTTGCAGGACGAAGAGCCCGGATGTCTTGTTGAATAGCCGCTAGCATGAAAGCATTGTCATCTTTAAGGCGAGCACTAGCAAACTGAAGGGCCATGATGTCTTGCTGATAAGCCGCTAGCATGAAAGCATTGTCATCTTTAAGCCGATCACTAGCGCTCAGAATAGCAAAGGTGTTTTGTTGGCAAGCTGCTAACATGAAAACATTGTCATCTATAAGGCGAGCACTAGCATATATAAGAGCCTCGAAGTCTTGTTGAAAAGCCGCTAGCATGAAATTATAGTCGTCCTTGAGGCGCTGACTTGTAAACCGAAGAGCCCTGATGTCTTGTTGAAAAGCCGCTAGCATGAAAGCATTGTCATCTTTAAGCCGCGCACTTGCAAACAAAGCAGCTCCGTCGTTTTGTTGACAAGCTGCTAGCATGAAAGCCTGATCATCCCGAAGCCGCGCACTTGCAAACTGAGCAGCTCTGCCGTTTTGCTGGCTAGCTGCTAGCATGAAAGCCTGATCATCTCGAAGCCGATTACTGGCACTCAGAAGAGCCGTGATGTTTTGCTGACAAGCTGCTAGCATGAAAGCCTGATCATCTCGAGGTCGATCATTAGCATGTTGAAGAGGCACGATATCTTGCTGGCTAGCTGCTAGCACAAAATTACGATCATTTCTAAGGCGGGTACTTGCAAATTGAAGAGCTGAGCCGTTTTGCTGACAAGCTGCTAGCATGAAAGCATTGTCATCTATAAGGCGAGTACTAGCATATAAAAGAGCTCCGATGTCTTGCTGACAAGCCGCAAGTACTATATTTTCATTATCTTTAAGTCGGTCACTTGCAAATCTAAGATTGTAGCCATTACGCTGAACTGCCCCTAGGATATAGTCATAGTCATCATAGCCTCTATTCACAAAGTCAAAAATAGCCACTAAAAGACCTCCAAAAGGAGGTAGTAATATTATGATACACCTAGAAAAACTTTTTTGACTTAGGTGAGTATAGTAGGGACTGTTATGAATAGCTTCTTGTTCGAGATATGGAAGCACAACTGTTTTTAGAAATAAATCAACGAGGTTTTTTCCAGTACCTACAACAGGTGTGTAATCACAAATATCAGTAAATGAGATGGGCGAAAAGGGTCGATTAGCAATGTCTGATAAATAGCCTGTAGTTTGCATAATAATTTATCTCCCTAATTGATTCGCCAAGATGATACTGTAAAAATTTTAAAATAGCAATGAAGAGGCAAGCAGTAAAATAGTTTAAGCGGGAAGATGCGCAACATTGATTCGTAGAAAGCTCTGCTCTTTTATGGGCTCTTTAAAAAGGGAGAAAGATTTTCTTGAGCCAAACACAGCTGTAAAATCATGTCCTCCAATTTTAGAGGGAAGGCGGCATTTTTCTCGAAGATGCCTAAGAGATGTTGATTCAATGGTCAAAAACCAAGCCTTTTCTATTCCTTCCCAGCTGTTTGGAAAGGTGGAAAAGCATCCTTTTATGGAAAATTCATAGCTTTTTTCAAGCATGTTTGGATCAAAGGGCATAGAAGCAATTTCTTCTGTAAGTATAACAGGGATGTGCGCCCCAATTTTTTCTTTTTCTTCTCAAAATGAAGGGATTTCTATGCCAATTTCTTCTACAAATTGTAGAAGTGAAAAAAGCGCGCTGTCGTTTAGATCTAGATAAATAAAGCCGCACTGACTTCTTTTTAATACAGCACTTTCCGTGAGGTGAATTTTTGCGTATTTTAGAATTGCAGATTTATTTTTAAGGGGGGTGAGTTTTTCTTTAACCCGCTCTTTTATGAGATAGGAGGGGATAAAAGTGTTTTTTTGATGGTCAATGAGTGGGTGCATTTGCCAAAAATAAAGTGGGGGTTGGTAGGTGAATTCCGGTGTGCAGTCCACAAAATCTTTTGTATCAAAGTTGTAATTATTTGCTGACTCTACCTCAAAGCGTCTGAATTTTTTTTTAACACGTTTGCATTTTCTTGAATAAAGTGTTGATTTCGAAGTAGAAGCGCTTCTTGGAAGGGGTTTTTTAAAAGAATTTTGTAAAAAACAATTTTGAAGTTGTGTATATTTTGTGAGATTTTGAATTTCAAAAGTCATAAGCAAAGGTTTAGTTGTTTTAATCGATTTTATCTTTGTTTAATTAAACACTCAACAACTAACATTAAATTAAAAGGTTTGTATGTGTAAAAGTATTATTAAAGGTGCGTTATTAGGTGGAATTGCAATATATCTTTGGACTATGATTTCATGGATGGTTCTTCCTTGGCACTGCGCAACACTTAATCATTTTAAGAATGAAGGCGAAGTGACATCAGTTCTTAGAGAAAATGTGGGGACTGCTGGTATTTATGTAGCTCCTTCTCAAAAGGCCGCATCTTCTGAAGATTCTAAGAAAGGGGAATTTGACGATACATTAATTTTTGTAGCAATTTCTGATAAGGCAAATCAATATAAAACGCCAAAGCCTTATATTTCTTCTTTTATCACAGATGTCATTGGCGCTGCATTTCTTGCGCTCATGCTTTTTAAGTGTAGCGAAGTGGCTTATTGGAAAAGAGTGCGCGTTGTAATGTATTTTGCTTGCGCTTTAGCTGTTTTGGGATCGCTTCCCCAGTGGACATGGTGGGGCTTTCCGTCGGGATATGTAGCAGTTGATATGGCAGATCAGATCATTGGACTCTTTTTTGCAGCGTTAATTCTTGCGCGTATCATTCCTAAATCGATTGTAAAATCTTAAGATCCTAGGAGTGTTTGATGGCTATAGCTGTGAAGTTTGGCCATCTTCAATGTACCGATGAGGCTTTTATCGCCTGGCATCACTACATTTTTCCAGCACCGAGTCCGACCTTTGACTTGACCATCTTTAGCCATAGCTTCAATAAGAACTTCGACATCTTGACCAAGCATTTCTTGTCTTTTTTTTGCAGAGATTTCGTCATGGAGCGCAAGAAGTCTTTGGAGCCGTTCTTGTTTTACTTCTTCTGGAATATCATCTCGCCATCTTTTTGCAGGCGTGCCTTTTCGTGCGCTGTAGGAGAAGAGAAAGGCGACAGAATACTCGATTTCTTTTAAGGCGTCGTAGGTTTCTTGAAACTCTTCTTCGGTCTCTGTTGGAAAGCCAACGATAATATCAGTGCCAAGAGAGACGTTTGGAACAATCTCTTTTAACATCGCAACTTTTTCAAAGTAGGTATCTTTTGTATAAATGCGGTGCATTTTTTTGAGAATTCTATTCGAGCCTGCTTGGATCGGAAAATGGACAAATTCACAAAGAGAGGGAAGATCGCGAATGGCTTGCATCAATTCTTTTGTGATGTCAACTGGATGGCTTGTCATAAATCGGATGCGCTCAAGACCTGGGATTTTATCTAGTCTATAGAGAAGGTCGTGAAAAAGTTCGTTCCATTCGGGCTTGTCTTTGCCATAGCTGTTGACATTTTGACCAAGGAGAGTGATTTCACGGTAACCTTTAGAGGCGAGCAAGCGGCATTCTTCTTCAATGTTTTCTGGAGGTCTTGAAACTTCTTGGCCTCGAGTGTAGGGAACAACGCAGTATGTGCAAAATTTATCGCATCCGCGGATAATGGAAACATAGGCTTTTACTGGATCATCTCGTTTGGCAACGAGGTAGTTGAGATTTTCTTCAAATTGACTGTCGACGCGAAGACCTTTTTGTCCTGTTTCTAGCACACCACTAATTACGTCATTCAAATCTGAGATATTATTTGTTCCAATTACAAAATCAATATGAGGAATTTTTTTAAAAAGGGCGTCTTTTTTAGCCATTGCCATGCACCCTGTGATGCCGATCATGGGACGTCGTTTTGTAGATCTACCGAGTTGACCGAGTTTTCCCATTACCTTTCTTTCGGCAAGGTCTCGAATAGAACATGTGTTATATAGGAGA
>DAOWHK010000036.1 GCA_030641465.1 Parachlamydiales bacterium
AAACAGTATCAATATATTATGATCGATGAATACCAAGACACAAACCCCCTTCAATATCGACTCGCTGAGCTCCTTTCAAAAAAACACAACAACCTTTGCGTTGTAGGTGATGACGATCAATCAATATATTCATGGCGCGGCGCTGAAATCAAACATATCCTCGAATTTAAAGCCGACACCACCATTAAACTTGAAGATAATTACAGATCTACATCCCCCATCCTAAATGGTGCAAATAGCGTCATCCAAAACAACAAAGCAAGACATCCCAAAACCCTAAGAAGCAATAAGCCTGAAGGAAACAAGATCGAAGTCTTCCATGCACCATCTGATCAAGACGAAGCACAAGGTGTTGTTGATCGCATTTTAGAATTAAAATTACAGTATCAACTAAGATGGAAAGACATCGCCATTCTCTATCGATCAAATATTCTTTCTCGCCCTTTTGAACTCCTTCTTATGCAAACTCCTTGGAAGAAAAAAGACGGCTGGGCCCGCGGAATTCCCTATCAAGTTTTCGGTGGCACAGAATTTTTTGCAAGAAGCGAAGTCAAAGACCTCATGTCCTACTTAAGGATTGTGGAAAACCCCTACGACCAAGAAGCAATCCTTCGCGTAATTAATTATCCACGTCGGGGAATTTCCGATAACACACTCGATATTATCACTCAAATCAATCGAAGAGAAAAGCGCCCTCTTTACCACGTGCTAAAAGATATCGGAGATCAGCACCCTAAATATGACGGAAAAATTACTACAAGAGGGATCAATGGAGTAAAAAAATTCCTCCATATCCTAGGGAAAGCACAACTTCAGTTTGAAACAAACTCTCTCCACACAAGTCTTGAATGGCTCATTGACGAAATTGACTACAAACAAGTCGTCTCTGATGAAGTCAAAACAGAAACAACCAAAGCATTTAAACTTGAAAACATTCAAGAATGCATCAATGCATTAAAACAATATGAAACAGACATAAAAAACCCCTCACTTCAAGATTTTTTATCAAATGCAGCACTTGATCAGACACAGCTCCGGCAAGAAAAAGTCTTCGATGATAAAGTCACCCTTCTTACCTTTCATAGTGCAAAGGGACTAGAATTTCCCGCCTGTTTTCTTGTAGGACTTGAAGACCACATCATCCCTCATGAAAAAAGTCAAACGAGAGAGGGAATTGAAGAAGAGCGAAGACTTATGTATGTCGCCATGACACGTGCTAAAAACCATCTCTTTCTAAGTATGGCACAAAAACGAGGTCGAAGAGGGAGCAATGAAAACTCTAACCCATCTCGCTTTCTCTATGAAATCCCAGAAAATGTCATGAGCGTCACATCCTGGAAAAAGTTCTAAGGGAATAATCTCGATAAGCATTTTGCAATTTTACAGTGCAGTCCTCATCAATAGAGGAAACTCCAATAATTTTTTTCTCCATAGAATCAATAAGAACAAGCGTTGGTTCATCCTCTAGAAAATATTTACTCCGCAGCTCTTGACTTTGAGCCCTTACTCCAACACAGGGAAATGACAATTCAATCATCCGCTCATCTGGCTCAGAAAATACTAGAAGAATTGGCATTTGATACGCCGTGGCAATCTCCAAACCCTGCTCATAGTCATCAAGAAACTGCAAACCATGAAGAGGCATTAAAGAGATCCATACACCTAAAATTACAACAAATCGTTTCATTTTACCCTGGCTGCTAAATAATAAAAAATGATAGACTTTTGTACTATCATTCTACCTATATAAAAAATGTTTAATTTTCTTCCTACAATAATCTTAAGACATCGCAAAGAAAATTTAAAAAAATGCAGCTTAAGAGGCCTAGAAACAAGAAAAGATTTGCAGTTTCTTAACTATCCTTGCACACATTATCCTGACCTTTCAAACTACATTTCTCTTAGTTTGGACGCAAAAGAACTCACAGCAGAAGATGCAAAATATGGACTATTTTTGATAGATGGCACCTGGAACCTAGCAGGTGTAATGGCAAGGCAAGTGCCCTACTCAAAATCTACGCAGTATCGGAGCCTGCCAAAAGACATACGGACTGCCTATCCACGAAAACAAACAGGCTGCATTGATCCAGCGCGAGGTCTTGCCTCCGTTGAAGCGCTATACATGGCCTACTTAATCTTAGGAAGAAACCCTGCAGGCCTATTAGATCATTATTATTTTAAAGAAGCGTTCCATCGAAATAATACCAAGTATCATCGATTTTATGAAACTCAGACCTCTCATGAAGAGACCCCTTCTTTCCAAGATGAGAATAAAACGCAATAAACTCTACAAAGGCAAGATTTGACCCTTTTTGCTCCCGTTTGACAACGTCAAGCCTTAGCCATTGCATCTGACTTGCAGCTTTATTGACATCCTCTAGATGAAACTGCTCTTTTGCAGGACCAATCATCGTTTTTTGCACAAAACCTAAATCATGCAAAGCATAGGCCGAGTATCTCGCGCGCATAAGTTTTTCTGCCGTGCAGGGAAGCTGCTTGCCTTCATGATAAAGCTTGCAACACTTTTCATAACTCTTTCCTGAGTTACATGGACATATACTCATTAATTCCCTCAATAATCAATTCAAAAACCACAAAAAGTACCAAAATCCTAAGCATCACCTTGCCACCTGGCAGCTGCCTGTGAACACTTGGATAATTTTTATAATACCGTCCAACCCATACCATAAGAACCGGAAAAAGCCCAAGTAAAAGCGCACAACCAATGCCCCCCGCAAATCCAAGAGCCCTCAAAAAAATATTGGGATTAATAATTGCAATCAAGACAGGAGGCACATAAATCAATAAACAAAGAAAGACCTTTTTAAAACCAACCTTTTGCATTTGCAAACCATCTGCAAGAAAATCAAACAGACCAAGAGTCACCCCTAAAAATGAAGTTGTCAAAGCAAAAGCACCAAAAAATTGTCCAATTGCATAAATCGAAGAATCGACAAGTACATAGCGAAGAGGCTCAACCGCTGTTAACCCCTCTGCCTTTGCTGCAAGCAGCCCATGCGCACCTTCTGCTGGAATAATCCCTAAAATCAAAAATTCCCATAAAATATAGGTTAAAAA
>DAOWHK010000160.1 GCA_030641465.1 Parachlamydiales bacterium
AAGGGGCGGCATCTGCTGTGAAAAAAGGGGGCCGAGAGACAAATGAAGGCTTGATTGGATTTGCAGAAAATGAGGAAGCGCTTGCGGTTGTAGAGGTAAATGTAGAAACGGATTTTGTCATTCAAAACGAGCTTTTTAAAGAATTTCTTAAAAGTCTTTCTGAGGAAGTTCTCAAGACTGCGCCGAGCTCACTTGAAGCATTTTTAGAGCAAAAATATAGTGGAAATCCTTCTAGTACAGTGGAGCAGTATCGCACAGAAATGGTGCAAACACTTGGAGAAAATTTACGTATTAAGCGCATCCTTTTCACAAAAAAAAGTGCTAAGGCATCCTATGGAGTTTACTCTCATATGGGTGGAAAAATTCTATGTATTGTAGCAATCGATGGCGATAATACTCATCGCGATGAAGCAAGAGAGATTGCGATGCATGTTGCGGCAGAAGCTCCTGAATATCTTGATAAAGATGCAGTGCCACAAGACGTTATTTTAAGAGAAGAAGAGATTGCAAAGGAACAAGTTAAAGGGAAACCTGCTCAAATCATTGAGAAAATTTTGATAGGTAAAATAAACGCATTTTACGATCAAGTTTGTTTGCTTAGACAAAAATTTGTTAAGGATAATTCCATTACGGTTGCGCAGTATGTCGAGAGCGTGGGAAAGAAAGCTTCAAAGCCATTAAAACTCGATCATTTTATTCGATGGCAAATGGGTGAATAGTTCTAATGTCTAAGCCTGCTTATAAACGCATTTTACTTAAGCTTTCCGGCGAATCGTTGATGGGAAGTAATGCTTCTGGCGTTGATCACAGAGCCTGTCAATTGATTGCCAAAGAAATTCATGAAGTGTATTCACTTGGCATTCAGATGGGGATTGTGATCGGCGGAGGAAATATTTTTCGGGGATCGCAAGCGGAAGAATTTGGCTTCGCAAGAACACCTGCTGATCATGTGGGCATGCTTGCGACAACGATTAATGGCCTTCTTCTAAGTCAAACCCTAGCGTCGCTTGGATGTAAAACACGGGTTATGAGCGCGCTAAACTTTGATGGGATCGTAGATCTATATCATTGGAGTCAAGCAATGCTTTATTTGGAAAAAGGAGTGATTGTCATTTTTGTTGGGGGAACGGGAAATCCTTATTTTACAACTGATACGGCAGCTGCCATGCGCTCTAGCGAAATTGAAGCTGAGGTCCTATTAAAAGGGACGAAAGTGGACGGTATTTATAATAAAGACCCTGTAATCCACAAAGATGCGAAAAAATATCAATCGTTAACATACTCTCAAGCATTTACAGAACATTTAAAAGTAATGGATTCTACGGCTCTTGCTCTTTGCCGAGAAAACCATATTCCTATTCACGTGTTTAACGTTTTTGAAAAGGGAGCTCTATTTAAAGCTGTATGTGACAAGTCTGGCGGAACAATTGTAAAGGACAGGTAAAGTGATGACAATTACTGATGATACAAAGAAAAAAATGGAAGCATCGATAGAGCATTTTAAGGATGAGCTACGCAAGATGCGCACTGGAAGAGCAAACCCTGGAATGCTTGATAGTGTTAAAGTAGAATCCTATGGCACAGAAATGCGTCTTAAAGATGTAGCAAATGTTAGCGTCTCAGAAGCTCGGCAGCTTCTCGTAACTCCTTTCGATCCTCAAATTGCAGGTCCTATTTCGAAAGCAATTGAGAAAGCTGGCCTAAATCTTCTTCCAATCTTAGAAGGCAATATGGTGCGCGTACCTATTCCTCCGATGAGTGAAGAGATTAGAAAAGATGTTGTTAAACTTGCCAAGAAAAAAGCAGAAGATGCAAAAGTTGCTATTCGTGAACATAGAAGAAAAGCAAACGACACTGCAAAAAAACAAAAAGCTGATGGTGAGCTTACAGAAGACGTTTTGAAAAAAACAGAAAAACAAGTTCAAGAGCTTACAGATCAAAACTGCAAAAAAATTGATGAATTATTTTCTGCTAAGGAAAAAGATATCCTCGAAGTGTAGACGGAAACTTCTTGATAGAAAAATCGAAATAAGCTTAAAATGAAGGCGTTTTTAAGCAAGATAATTGCAAAATATGGCCCCATCGTCTAGCCTGGTCTAGGACCTCAGATTTTCATTCTGGTAACAGGGGTTCGAATCCCCTTGGGGTCAATTATCTTTTGTGAGACTTTAGCTCAGTTGGTAGAGCATCTCCCTTTTAAGGAGAGGGTCGATGGTTCGAGCCCATCAAGTCTCATTTCTTCAAGCATCAATGGCAACATTGATGCTTTTTTTTATTTTACCCAAGAAAGTATTATGGCAGCTCCTACTCTTCGTTCAACATTTATGCAAACAGAGTATCTTTTAGAGGAAATGTCTGTTGTATGTAAAGAAGGGCCCCGCAAAGACGAGTTTCAATGCTTAAGAGACAAGCTGCAAAATATGTTGAACAATTACTTTGACGTCAATGTTGAATGTGAAGCTGAGTCAATAAGAGCTATAATCTTATTATCAAAGTGTAAAGATAGAGAAGCTATACTTTTAGCCATCAATGAATGTGATAAGATTAGCCAGAGTTTAGGTAAAAAAATAAACTCAATTGTAGAAGAGTCAAAAAAATGTATAAAGAAATCGATTGAAATGATGGGGCTTTTTTCACTTACTGAAGCTCACTTGCTGACGGATATTAAAGATCGAGAAGGGGAGGGTGATGGTGCTCTTGATGTTCTTTCCAGAGAGGCTTCAAAAGCAATTCAATTACAATTTCGATTGAACACAGCTTTTCAAAATCATAAAGTCTTTTGGTCGTATAATTTATTGCATTGCACACAGTTAGAAGATGATGGAAAGTATTTAATAGGTCTGGTCGCAAACGGTGCAGTGCAAGAAGGGGCAATGTGTTTGCAGAAAAAATGGCTTGATTTTGCGAAAACTCATGGCTCAGTAAAGGAAGCTCCGATTAACCCCGAAATTTCAACTTTAGATGGATTTTTGAAAAAAAATTCTTTTTGGAGAAATAAGCTAACTACTTATTGTTAGTGGCTTGCGAAAAAATAATTTTTTCCAAAAAAGGCGCTGAAGTGGAAACAACGGAGTTAGTCAGAGCTTCCTAAATGGTTGAAACTGATGTTTTTTTATCTCTACAATAGATCCTGTTGACTGATTCGTTTTAAGAAAAGAAAGCATTTTCGTTGCCACTTGCTCAGGTGTAAGGAGCGTTTCTATTTTTTCCTCAGTAAAATTACGCTGCCTCATTTTAGTATTTGTGCGTGCAGGGACAATAGCGTTTACAAAATGGTTTGGCATTTCTTCTGCGAGGCCCTGTGTGAAATTAACAACGGCAGATTTCGCTGCAGAATATAGGGCGTAGGTTTTTCTTCCTCGGCTGTATGAGGAAGACGCGATATTAATAAGGTGCCCACCACGCTTTATTTTTGCAAACTTGCAGCAGTAGACTAAACCTTTTAGGTTCACATCGATTAGTTCCTCTACTTCTTCATCAGAAAGCTTTGCAAACTCTTTGACTAAAAGATGGCCAATGCAATTGATGAGACCGTCGAGCTCTCCGTAGGATTTTTCAATTGTTTGAAAAACTTTTTTTGTCGCTTTAGGACATCGCAGGTCAACAGAATAGATGGGGTCTGATGGAGATAGGATAAGAGCTGTAGCGCCTTCTTGCCCCAGCATTGTGGCAAGGGCTTGACCAATTCCCCCTGATCCTCCACTGAGTGCATATACTTTGTTTTTTAGAGAAATTGGAGCATGTCCACTAGGCTCTTGAGACTGCTGCCTAAGGATTTGCTCAGCTAGAAATAAATCGAGCTCAGTCGTAATTTTTATGTTTTTTTCTGAGCCTTTAGCAAGGGCGATTTTCGAGCCAATCATTAGAGCTAATTGGCAATCGTCTGAGGCATCTTTGATGTTTTCCTCCATTGCCTTTTTATGAGCGCGCATGATCAAATCATAGCTAAAGGTTTGCGGTGTTTGTCCGCGAAGATAATGTTCTCTATTTGGAATGGAGGTAATTTGCTGTTTGTCTTTTGCGTAAACGATCGTATCCGTTGATGGAATGCACGTATCGATAGTTTCCCATTTTTTTACAAGGGAGAGGTTTTCTTCAATGATTCTTGCGGTGATAAAGGGGCGCGCTCCATCGTGGATCATAACGTATTTAGTATCAGGGCCGCAGGCAACAAGTCCGAGGTAGGAAGATTCCTGCCGAGTGTTTCCCCCGGAAATAACTGTAACGCTCTCTGTTTCAAGTCTCACAGTTTCTACAAAATCTTGGTGGCAAACGAGGATGATTTCCTCAAATTTTTGAGACTTAATAAAAGCTTCCACTGCATAGAGATAGAGTTTTTTTCCTGAAAGGGGCAGAAACTGTTTGGGAGTCTCACATTCAAAGCGTTTTCCAATGCCCCCAAGTAGAAGAATTGCTTTAATCATAGGTAGGCGTTATGGAGTGCAGTTTGTTTCAAAAGTGATATTTGCATTGGGTGGATTTGGCGGAGTATACATAAATGTATTAGGAGGTGCAAAATTATCCTTTTCTAGTTGATTCTTTGAAGGAGCGGTAAAGTTAATGATACCACCTGTTGCATCAATTGTAAATTGAATGGGAGTAGGGCTTTGGTTGTTTTTTAGTTTTATGTTTGATGTCGATCCGTTTTCATTTTTAATGGTGATTCCTTTCGATGAGGGGAGGTTAATGAACGTGTTGCCCGAAATATTTGCGTTTGCACTGATTGCGCCATCTGATCTAAAGAAAATTCCATTTTCTAATGAAGGATCAGGAGATTCAAAGTGATTGTTTTGAATGTTGATGTTTGTAGTGTCAAATGCCAGAATATTCACAAGTTGCTCGCTCGTGGAGCGAATAATTTTATTATTTGTGATTTGTGCATTTCCTCCTGCAAAAGTACCTCGAATATTAAAAAGGGCCGTTGAGTCTTTAATGCAATTATTGGAGATTATGGCTGTAGTTCCTTGAACGGTTTGTACAAAAATATCTGCATTGTCATTAGCAAGTTCGTTCTCTGTAAAGGATATCTTGTTATTTCTAATTTGGATTGATCCTCCAAAATTATCGCTGCAGTCAATGGCGCCAGATCCTGTGCCTCCATCTCCAACTATTGTATTATTTAAAATAGAAATATGACTTTCTTTAGATAGGGAGTTTATCAGAATTTGAGAAACAGCTTCAGGTGCTATTCCAAAAAAATTATTGCAGATTATAGCAGGGCCGGTTGCTTCAATAATTATATTACTATCAACAGTAGACTCAGGAATCATTTGGTTGTTTGAGATGAGTAGGCAAGAGTTTCCAAACTCTGATGCATTACGTATTGCAATGCCCGTTATTGGTGTAATAATAGTAAATCCGTCAATGGTAGTATGATCGTTCATGGAAATAACACTAGATTGCGAAGGGGATGTAATCTCAGGATTTTTACAGGTTTGGTTTGGAATTTTTACATTGTTAAGATAAAAGGTCTGACCTGAGCCTTGTAGTCTTTGCCCTTCTAAAATAGTATAGCCGGTGTCATAGCGATTTGTG
>DAOWHK010000002.1 GCA_030641465.1 Parachlamydiales bacterium
ACCTCCACATTCATGACCCACAGGGTAGGGTACTCCCTCACCACCTGAGACGTCTATAGTGCCTTCGTTTACAGTGGACTCATAAGCCCATGCATATAAAGCACCTCCGTTTCCGCCACGGTAGCCTTCCAGGGTCGCATCATCGCCGGATAGGTCCACCACACCGCTACTTGTGACATTAAAGTGCCACGAATAGATCTCAAGAGAACCCTTATCCCTGTTGGTCGGGTCAAAATATATGCCTTCATCATTAGCCCATCCGCCGTCAAGTCCTGGGTCATCAGTAATAACCATTGTTTTAAGGGTTCCGGCTATCACAACGTCATAATCAAAATACAGCTCTGCAAAAGCCCCTGTATGATCACAAAGTTTCAGGACCGGCAATATTTCCACACGCTTTTCCCGGCAGCCATTCCAAACAACCTCAGGAGCTCCATCAGGAGGAGACTTCTCGAATTCCTCAACAAATTTTTCAAAGCTCTTTCCAGAAAGAAGCCACGCAGAAGGAAACACTTTATCGATCCATTGATAACTGAGGTTCTTTGAAAAAAAATGCAACTCTTGATCTTGAATAAAAAAATGAGGTTTTCCTCGGAATATTGCAGAGAAGCTCCCAAGGTTCGAGCGCACTTGATATGTTCCACCCTCTAAAATCACATCATACTTAAAAGAACTATGACATAAATCCATTATAAGGGGCTTTTTTTCAAAAAAACATTCCTCGCCTGCAAGATTTTGTAAGATTTTATGACTACCAGATGCAGAAATTGCTATCCGATTAAGCATTAAACTATCTAGTGCTACGCTTGGTCTAGATTTTTGCGCCTCAAAGACAAGAAGACGGGAGAGCTCACCTTTACCAATCATATCCGCATATAAATTGCGTTTTTTTTCGTTTTTCACCTGTAGACAAAGGAAAAAAGAAATTTTCTGATCAGTCGACTGTACAATTGTGTAAAATATGCTCAATTTGTGATATCCTCAGCTGCATGGATAATAAAAATAAACTTTGGGATGACCATCCAAGCTTTGAAGAGGCTGAAAAAGCTTGGGATCAGGATGCTCTTAAGCTAAAAGATTCTCACCCGCTAAAAATCCTAAAATCCCTTCCCGAAATTCCAGGAGTCACCAAAGAGACTGCCAAATTTCTCAAATGGAAAAGCTTAAAATATATCATAGGAGAGGATAAAAATAATCTATTAAAGCGATACGTCTTGAAAAAGCCGATCAAGCATATAATGAGTTATATTCGCTCCATTATCAAAAAAAAAGCATACATTCGTTCGGGTGATTTCTTTTTTTACGGTCTAAAAAATATGGAGCAGTTCCACTCTCTTCTAAAAGATTCTCGAGTCATTGTTGGCTTTTCCTACTGTCAAAAACCCCACGAATGCCCATCAAAACGTTTTACCGATCAGTGTATCCATGATAAGAATCACCCAGTATGCAGGCAATGCCCAATCGGAAAAATAATGCATGCTCTTCCTGAAGAAAAAGTCATTCCCCTCATCATCCCAACTATCCATTATATTGGTGAAAAAATTTTTGAAACACTTCAAAAATACCCAGAAGAAAACCTTACATTTATCATCACAGCCTGTGAGCTAACCCTTAAGATGTTTACAGATTTTGGGAATATGGCAGGTGTAAAAGGCGTTGGAGTCAGACTTGATGGGCGCATTTGCAACACAATGAAAGCGTTTCACCTCTCAGAAAATGGAATAAAACCAGGTCTTACAATGCTTCTTAAAGAAACAGAAAAGCAATTTTTACAAAGCATTTCTACTTTACGAAATTCAAAAAAACCTTTATCTTAACAGGTTCTTAATTTCACCTAGAGAGGTTGTCGTGGCAATTCCAATAACACAAGAATTAAATTACACCAATTACTGCGAAAACATTCCAGACAATTGGCAAAATGCTACGTTATATGGAAGTTTCAAATCTTTTGTTATTACTATAATTTTCGAAAACAATCTTTATACTGGGGTTGCAAATGCTGCCCTTTCTGCAGTTGCAACAAGTATTCATACCTGTGTATCTCCTATTTTCCTTTATGTTATCGGAGAAGAGCGCGCTCTGACTTTTTGGGAAGAAATGGGAAGAGGTAGCGTAGCCTACCTAGGTGCTGGATGCGTCGGATTAGCCTTTGGAAATCCCGGAATTATTGAAAATATTGATATCTACCTGTTCATTTACGGGATTTTTAACTACTTCGAGAGGATTGAACGGTCTCCTCACGAAACTTCCAATCTTACGGTCTATTAAAGCTTGCTACGCAGGCGCTTTTTTTCCTCAAAGGGAAGTTTGCGGAAAGGCTTTGGTTTTTCCGCTTTTGAAAATGCACGTCTAACTGGCATTTCTTGACAGATATCACTGCAGCACCCTTGCTTCTTTTCGATGCAACTTGGGCAGGACAAAAAGAGATCATTACAATCCATATTGGCGCAGTTATAATACGTATCTATTTTTTCATCGCAAAAGTGACAGTGGCTAATTACATCTGTTTTTTCTTCACTAATTGGCACAACTAAACGATCATCAAACACAAAAAGATTCCCTTTCCAATATTTTGCCCCTTGCTCAAGACCGTACTTGATTACGCCCCCTTTAAGCTGATAAATATTTTTAAGACCTGCTTCAATCATCATAGGAGAGAAAAATTCACACCGAATGCCCCCAGTACAAAACATCAAAAATTTTGTTTTATCGGGATCGTATTTCTTCTTAAGTTCTGCAATATATTTTGGAAACTCCCGAAAGGATGCATAATCTGGTCTTTTAGAACCTTCAAAATGCCCAACATCCCACTCATATCCATTACGCACGTCCACAACGACTGTATTTTCATCGCGAGACTCTAATATTGCTGCCCACTCTTTAGGAGTCAGATACTTTCCTTTTTTCTGGAAATCTACATCAAGATCGAGCGCTACAAGTTGTTTACGCCATTTAATAGTAAGTTTTGCAAACGGATGCTCTGAATATTCATGTATTTTAATATCGGTTTTTGCAAAAAATGGAAAAGATTGCATCCAAAGAAAAAAGTCTGCTGACTGACTTTCATGGATACTCAT
>DAOWHK010000092.1 GCA_030641465.1 Parachlamydiales bacterium
AGGCTCTTTTAGAATTTTAGACGGAGCGAGCGATCATTGCCGGTCGGCAAGGCGCGAGTGAGGATAGAATTCTAAAAGAGCCTCCTTGTTAAATTCCCAAACTTTGAACCGGTTTATGTATAAATGAAAGAGTTTTATGGAGAAAAAACCCCCATAAGTCGTTATTATTTAGCCAGTTTTGTTTTTCCTGACCCCTCTTTAGAAAAAATAGAAGAGCAATTATCAAAGATCTGGTATTATGGATAAAAAGTTCATATTTTGAATTGAATTTTGATTGATATACACAATCCAGTTCAAGACTTGGGTTTTAACAAGAAGGCTCTTTTAGAATTTTAGACGGAGCGAGCGATCATTGCCGGTCGGCAAGGCGCGAGTGAGGATAGAATTCTAAAGCAAAGCCGACGAAGTCAAAACACAAATCTTGAACTGGATTGTGTATAGGATACAGATGGATTTTATCAATCAAAATTCAATACACTATTTAGATAACTTAGGAATAAGTAATGCTTGACGGCGCGAAAAAAGAGAGTGGTTCTATAAAAAAATGGTGGAAAGAAGGGCAATCAGGTAGCCGTTTATTGGTTGGTTTTGCGCTTCTTGCCTCTCTTGCACTATTTTTACATTTTCGAGAAGTGCATATTGAGATACTCGAGCTCGATGATGCTGCAAAAAATTATGTTGTGGCGCAAGTAGATTTTGAGTTTCCTGACCAAGAAGCTACAGTCATCGTAAAAAGGGAATCTGTCCGAGATCTTGGCGATGTCTACCGCATTGAAGTAAGTGAGGTAGAAAAGAAGAGAGGGCAATTTGAAAATTATCTCATAAAAAATCCAGGTTGGCGCAAAATTTTAGAATCGACAACGTTCGAAGAAATTTATGAAGCTGCAGATAGCATCAAAAATGCGTTGCTAGGGATTCGTTTTTCCGATGAGCGTACACTGCAGCTTGTGCATATGATAAGCATTGCAAAACATCCTTTTTTCCTTTTTCCAAAGGACCTACGAGGAAAGCGCTTGATGCTCTCTGAAGAAATGTGGGACTCCGTAGAAAAAACTGCGAGTGTAGATCGCCATTATCACAAATCGACACTAAATTTTATCATTGATTATTTTCGAGCTACCTCTTGGGAGCTCTCTTTTGATGAAGCGATGCAAAGGCAAATTCGCCAAGCGATTGAAGAGGACATTCCCTGGAAGTACACAAAAGTTAATGCAGGAAGTCGCATCATTGACCAGGGAGAAAGAGTCACATCGCGTCATTTAGCCATGATTCAGGCGATGAAACAAGCGCTCGGTGAGCAGCGCAATCTTTGGCAACCGCTTACTCTTTTTGGAAGTTTGATCTTTGCCTTAGCTATCACAATTCTTGGATTTTATTACTTTAAACTCACTCACAACAGCTTTTTGCTGTCACTAAAACAACTAGCACTTTTTGCAACCATTATTATTTTGACACTCATTTTAGCAAAAGTAACAGAATATTTCCTCCTTCGTAATGAAGCTAATCTTTTCGATACTGTTCGTTATCCCCTTTTTGTGCCCTTTGCAGCGATACTTATCTGCACACTTATTGGAGCGGAAATCTCCCTGTTTTCTACTTGCCTACTGTCTGTTATTCTTGGGTTGTCACTCGCGGTTGATCACAGCAGGTTTATCGTCATTAACTTGCTTACAGGTATTGCTGCAATCCTGTTTGCTAGATCTCTTCGCAAAAGAAAAGAAGTTTTTGCAATCTGTGGTAAAGTGTGGCTCTTATGCATCCCTCTTTTTTTCGTCTACAATTTTGCGCACAATACCCTGTGGAGCAATGTAATTGTAACAGACTTAATTAGTACTTTTTCTTTTTTAATTATGACAGCGATCCTTGTTGTGGGGCTACTCCCTATTTTTGAGTCGCTCTTTCATATCATGACAGATATTACGCTCATGGAATATATGGATCCAAATAACGAGCTTTTAAGACGTCTAAGCATCGAAGCGCCAGGGACTTACCAGCACTGCCTTGTTGTCGGAAGCTTAGCAGAATCAGCAGCACAGTCAATTGGTGCAAACGGTCTTTTTTGCCGCGTTTCCACTCTTTATCACGATATTGGAAAACTTTTTAATCCCCATTATTTTACAGAAAATCAAATAGGGGGATTTAATATTCATCAGCTACTAACGCCTGTGGAATCGACTCAGGTGATTATTGCCCACGTGACAGAAGGGGAGGCGCTTGCTAGAAAACACGACCTTCCTCAAACCTTTATAGATGTCATTCGCGAGCATCATGGGACAACGCTTGTGTACTATTTTTACTGCAAGCAAGTAGAGCAAATGGGAGGAGATGTTGATGCCGTCGATGAAAAACAGTTTCGCTATCCAGGCCCTAAACCCGTTTCGAAAGAGTCTGCAATTATTATGATCGCAGATACCATAGAAGCTGCCTCTCGCTCCCTTGAGGAAGTCAATGAAGAGACGATTACAGATCTTGTCGATCGCCTCGTTGCAGATAAAGTGGATGAAGGACAATTAGATAACTGCCTATTAACCTTTAAAGAGCTTGGAGCAGTAAAGAAGAAAATTATTAAAACTCTCGTTGTCACAAGACATCTTCGAGTGAAATATCCAGAAAAAAAGCACTAACGAATTTGATGAAAATTCAGTTCGTGAAGAAGATGCCGACCAGAAAATCCATTGTCAAATGCCACGCGAAATCTTCCGGAATGTGGCTCCATGACAGCTGTTTGCGTTGTTTCTAAGCAGCAAACATAAGGCTCAGCAAGAATTGCTTCTATGGGCCGGTTCACTCTATTTTCTAAAAAGGGAGTAATCGTAGAGTCTCTGATATCACCAGTTGTTGTAGTACTTGAATATGTTCCATTTAATACACGCATACATCCACTTTGAGAGCATCCATCCTCAAAATTTCTGATATGATGAGTGCCTCCAGCATTTTGAAAAAAATGGACGGCTGCCGCCCCCGTTCTGTCAGAAGCTGATAGGTGGTAGGCAGACATCGGAGATTCAGCGCGTGCATGAGTTGTAACGTTTGACACACTTGCAGACCTTTCTAATAAACGTCTGTTATAAAAACTTGAACTTAGACAAGTAGGATCCGTTCGAGCATATATTGTTGACGAAACATTCATACTTAGGCAAAGCCCTTGGTCATTCATCCCAGTAAGAACTCCAACAAGTGCTGGATTTCCAAGATCGAGTGTAGAATGCCGACCATCTGTATAATTTCTTTTGATCATCAAACTATGAGTTCCGAGTACTCCAAGCGATGGGAAGTCTAAATTTCTTGCAAAAACAATATTTCCCTCTGCATTTCTTTCAAAAAATACAGAACATCCAAGGCGTGTGTTCGGCCCCCAGACAGATTGAGTAGATTCTAATTGCTGCAGATCAGGAAGCATTTGAAAGATGATCATTTGATCCACAGTCAAATAGCGTGCAGATGATCCAAAGCCTTGTTCTTGTGACCAAGCGTTATACCCATCAACAAGACCTTCGATCTCTTGTAAATATTCTCTAGGAATACGTTCTCGAAATGCTCTAATTGCTTGATCGTTAAAGACGCCTCCTAAAATATGCAGATATTTACTTGAAAGATTTGAAATTGCATCTCCACATAAATACCCTTGAGCTTTGCCTGCAGTGTATGGACTGTCCGAGTCAAGAGAGAGTATGGGAACATCCCCTTCATAATATAACCTTCCCCCTTCGCACTCAGAAGGAGTGTAAACATGATTTGCCATATCATGAGTAGGGGGAATAAACAAATCAAGGTAGACAGAAGCAGTATAAAATGCTAACGCAAATACCGCTTCAGAGATAGCGGTTACAGCAGATAACATCGGAGCAGTATTTGCAATGAGCAAAGCTCCAAAAACATAGCTTGCAACTTCGAGCGTTTTTACAATCGTTGGATGATTATGAATCCAAAACGTTAAAGGTTCTGAGCTATAATATGTTGGTGTAGTTGAAATCATTATTTTTTAGTTTGTTTTTTGTAATAATCGCACGGGATTTCAATTTAATACAAATAAAAATAATATTTTAATTTATTTCTTCAAATGATATGGTTTGCATAGGAAGGCGCCCAGCATAAGCGTTATCAAAAGCAATATGAACACCACTATTATCAAAAACAATTTTTTGAATTGTATTTTCATCGCAGACACGAGGTAATTCAAGAACCTTTTCGAGGGGTAGATTATTTCTATTCTCTAAAAAAGGCTTGATTTTGTCATTTCTAAAAGCATCGTGACCTTCAATTCCTCTCGAGTAACGCCCGTTAAGAGTGTAAAGGCATTTTCCGTCTTCTAATTCCCTTGTATAATGAAGAGGTCGAGGCTTTTGCGTAAGATAAGAGATAAGAGGTTGTATACAATCTTTTAATGCAGTTTCATATACTTTCCTGTGAGTATTTTGAAAAAAATGAATAGAAATTGCTGTTGTTTTGTCCGCAACAGAGAGATGAAAAGGATTCGATGGGGAAGATTTTTCTGTTGCAGCTGTTACCTCTAATACACTCGAGCAAGTTTCTAACAGGTAACGAGTGTAAAGGCAAATGGGGAGATTTTTTAATGGATCATCAGGTGGCCTCGCATCTGCTGTATTTATTGCTAAAATAAGGCCATTACTATTTATTCCAGTTAATGTGCCAGTGATAGAAGGGTATCCAATCTCAAGCGTAGAGTTTTTGTTGCTCATATGATTTCTTTTGATGAGTAAAGTATAAGTTCCAAGAACTCCTCGAGATGGTTGATCGAGATTTCTTGCAACAATAATTCCTTTCTCAGGATCTTTTTCCATAAAAACAGAGCATCCATTAGGGCTGTCATTAGGTCCGTAATCCTCAAAATGATCGCGAGCCCACTTTTCTTGAAATCCTTGTCGGTGTATCTTAAATGCTCTAGATGAGATGTGTTCCTGCTCTGGAATTGTATGAAAATAAATGCATTGATCGATTGTAAGTGGCTTTGCCTTTTTCCAAAACGACTGCTCATCTACCCATTTGTTATATCCGTTAACAAGACCTTCGATCTCCAGTAAGTTTTCTTTGGGAATCGTGCTTTTAAAATCCTTAAACATTTGACACTCTAAATATTCTGGATCAACAGGAAAGCGGGAACTTATTTGCAAAATAGCATTGCCACATAAATAACCTTGAGCCTCTCCTGCCTCGAAGGCATTATCTGATTTTAAACTAAGAATTGGAAGATCGCCTCTGTAGTAAAGGCTACTGCCCTTGTATTCTCCCTCAGAATACACATGCGCCCTCATGTTGTGATAGGACGGAAGGTTTGAGTGGAGAAGAGCCCCAGAAATTTTCCTAAACAATAGTGCATACACCAGCTCTGCTGCCCCTAAACAAACAATTCGGCGATTGCTTAAGTCTGGAGTTTTTAGAAAAACCTTAGCGATGAGTGCTCCACCAAGAGCTATTCCCGCAATTTTAAGAAATTGGATAGTCTTTGGATGCTCATAAATCAAAACATCTCTTGCAGCCCGATTATTAATTACTGATGCGACAGTTGTAGTCATTAGTATGCCTTTTTGTAATAATTATACTGCAAAAACTAATAAAATTAAACCACGATTTTAAAAGCTTGTTAATTAACCGTTTACGAAAATTAGTTAATTAATTAAATTAATATGATATGATAATGATATTAAATAATAATAAAGGTTAATTATGAGTGTTTCAGGCGTAAATTCAAATATTTGTTACAAAAGAGTGTTAAATCAAGAACATAATCAATTATCAAGTGACATACTAAAATTAAAAAGTGCATTAAAAGACTGGAAAGAGCAAGCGAATTCAGGACCCCGCAGTGCAATAATAACACAATTTGTCCAGCAAATAGAGAGTAAGAATAACAGACTTGCGCAAATTGACCTTGAACTGTTTCCTGCATCTCAACAATCAAGAGTTGCATCCTCTCAAGAAAATCTCATTCATGCGCAGCGAGCAGTTTTACGAGCTACAACCTCCGATTATAAGCCACTTGAAGAGCAAACCACCCAGACCATTCTACTTTATGCAAAAGCACTTGAAAAGAAAATGACTGAAGCCATTGAGAGCGCTCCAATCGTTGAGCTGGAACAATCCGATGACATGCCTGAGGAAATTTCGATGTTAGCTCTATCTACAGCCATTAAAATGTGTATAGATCGTCCTTGGATAGAAGATACTGATTGTCATCTCAACGCATTTTTTGCGAAAAAACTTGGGATGACACTGCAAGAATTCAACAAATTTGAAGAAGTTACATTAAGATTGATAGATTATCGCACGCACATTCCAAAAGAGGAGTTAAGAAAACTTCAAACTGCACCGCAAACAACGTCTCCAGCTGACTGTCAAGCAGTAAAAGTGGAGGTAAAAAATCTGCGGATGCCAATACATCAAGCTGAGAATCTAGAGAGAACAAATCAAGAAGTATTAAAAAAGCATAAAGTCATCCCAGATAAGTTCAAAACAGGTGAGGCGCTCGCTACTCAAAAGCAAGAGTGCCTAATAAAAATAGAGAAATTAAGCAATGAGTTAGAGAGGCTATCTATTGCAGCTCTAACTTCTAGTGAGCAAAAAACGCCAAGCGCTGAAGATGCACATAACGAATGTCTTATGAAAATAAAATCCACGCAAAAAGCTCTTTCCAAAGCTTTTATGGAATTAGAGTAAATAGAGAGCAAGTCTGCAGCACGTGAGTCGCTAGAGATTCAAAAACGTTTGATGAGCAAAGTAGAGTCCACAGAAAAGACACTAACAGAGACGCAAAAGCTCTTCCTTTATTAGAAGAAGGGCTCGAGGTTTTAATTAGAGCAAAGATTCGTAAGACAAGTGTTTTGCAAACCTTTTACAGTTAGTCTTTTAAGAGTTAGTCGCTTCGTAAATATCTAATAATTAACATGTTGCGTTATTATACACTTTGGATAGTAAGATAATTGTTTAATTTAATTACATTTCCTGTTATAATGATGTTAGAAAGAAAGGTTAATGTTAATAATTATAGGTAATAATGTCAGTAGATAATAATGTAGATAGACCAGTTTCAGAACAGCAAGGGAAACTTCCGCTTCAGGATGATACTTTATCCGGGGGAAAAGTTGCAAAGTTGTGTAGTAAGTGTATAGGCAATTCTCAACCTTCTAGTCCTAAGCAGGTTGTCGTTCAGGATATAAAAAATACACCTCCTGAGGTTCAAGCTACATCTAATAAGCTAAATATTGTTATTATTGCATTAATGGTACTGTTTTTTCCAATAGGAATCCCAATTGCAATTGCAATGTGCATTTATCACGATCACATGACCCCAAAGCCTCAAGTGAATGCGGCGCCAGCTGCGAATTCAGCGGAGATTGTTGGTGCTGATAATGAGTTCAAAGAGATTTCGACGACTATGAGTGAATTTCAGAGCACTATTCGTGACGAAGGTTCATTTTCTGATAAATTGTTGAAAGCAGATTTTCATAGAAGTTATGAAGCCGCAAGCAAGCAATTACGAGATATTTTTGATATTGATCAAGGAACAGTTGAACAATTGGTTGAACTTGAGCACATGACAGGATTGGAAAGTGATGCAGCTTCTGAAAAATTAATAACATTTATTCAAAGCTATTGTAACGACAAATCTGAGTTGTTAAAATTGTGTTTGAGTCAAGCTTTTGGTACTTTTATTAAGAATCAGATAAGTGTACCTATACTTAGTACGGGTAAATTCATAGGTACTGGAACGGGGAATGCTCCTGCTAAGTTAACATATAATCTTGAAACAAAAGAAATATCCTATAGCGTTTCTTATGACCTTACAGAACCCTCATTTGACAAAGCTAGTGGTTTTGAGCTGATAGGTAAAGTGAAAGTAGAGGTATCAATAACTGCCAAAGGTGATATTATCATCAATGCAACAAGAGAAAACTTGGATACTACTGATAACGTTGAAAAAGATATTGCTAACTTACAGCAGCAACCTTTAGCAGAAGAAGAAAATGCTCCTCGAGAAGGGAGTATGGGAGGTTCGTCCTTAGTACGTTCTGCCTCTAGCGAAACACCGCCTGCTGTAGATGATGTTGAAAGTACATTAGCTAGATGTGGAGAATTTATTAAAGAGCAGGAAAAAGTAGCTGCGGAAAGGGGCATGATCGGTTAGTTAAAGATCTAGAAGAGTGGGCTGCAACAGGCGGGAAAGCGTCAAGTCCAGTTCGGACTACAGGTTCTGAAAATTCTGATGTTGGAGTAATATAAAGAAAAAGCTTTATTTCTCAGCCCTAGAATTAGGATAGCTTCTTTTGCAATTGGGAAAGTCACGATTGTAATTAGATTTTTTTAACAAATAAATAGTATTAAGTAATAATTATGATTAATTCAAATCCAACATTTTGTTTAGCAAGAGGGAAAGTTTTTAATAGATTTGATACAAAGAATCCAAGTCGCCCTTGCAATATAAATCCAGTAGTTCAAGGCGCTCTATCAAAAGCTGATAGCGTGCAATTCCAGGTAGATGATACTAAAGTAAGCCGAAAAGAAAAATTTTCGATCTTAGCGGGACTTGGAGTGCCTGGCACAATTATTGTTGCTGCAAAGGTTACGGCGGTTTCTGGATTAGTATTTGGCATTGCAGTGGGTTTTACTCCTTTGTTATTCGTAGTCTTAGGGGTCGTTGTTTATGGAATTTATTGCGCAAAAAACCATAGTAATGAATCAATAAAAAATAAAATTGTTGAGCTTGAGAATAAACTGAATAGCCTTGAAAAACAAGGGTCTGGAGACGTGAGAGAATCATTGAAGGATGAAATTAA
>DAOWHK010000008.1 GCA_030641465.1 Parachlamydiales bacterium
GCGCCTTGCCTACCGGCAATGTCACTTGCTTCCTTCTAAAATTCTAAAGGACCCTTCTTGTTAAAATTCCAAGTTTTGAATCGGTTTATGTATTCAATGTAGGTTATTGTATGCGATATTTGTTCATATTATGAGAATTCAGAATTTTTTCACTAAAGATGAGTTGGTAGATTTAAAAAAATCTCTAATGTTTCTACATGTTAATGAATTAAAAGAAATTTCGACTAAGCTATCTATGGTAGACAAGGGAAACAAAAAAGCAATTATTCTACGCATTTGTCATTTTTTGTTGACTGGAGAAAAATTGAAAATAGCAAAATTCCCAAAAGAGTCCTGTGCTCAGCGAGGAAAGACTTATCCAATAGATGAAAATGGGCTAATGTTAAAAGGAGTTTATAAAAATGATCTAAAAACCAGATTGTTTTTTAAGCGCCTAATCGGTTCTTATTTTCACTTTACAGCATTCGGTATTGATTGGTTAAACGAAAGGTGGATGGAAGGTAAGCCACCGACCTATTGTGAATTTGCACAAATGTGGAAAGAGGAGTACTTAAAACGTAAGAAGACACCGGTTTCTCCTAAAGAAGAGTGGGCCTATATCAATTTTGTACGAGAATTTTTATCAGACTCTCGAGCGGCTAGTCAAGAAAGTATTAATCAAGCATGGAAGGCTAAGCGCATAGATCATAAAGCAAAAGTCTACCAATTGATTGAGCGCTTTCTATAACTATACACAAAACCCAAGTCTTGAATTGTATTCGTCCTATTCCTATGGCAATAAAAATAATGAATAAAAAACTTTCCTAAAATTTTTTTTATGGTAAAAAGAAATTTTTACAAACTCAAACAGGATTGAGCGATATGATGGCAGGACTTTTTGTATTATACCTTATTGTAATCATACTTGCTCTTATGAAATTACGTAGAACGTCTCTCATAGCTGCTATTATTACACTTGCGTTTTGTATTGCTATGTTTGTACACCACGCAACTGTAGCCATACCCGTGAGGCTGTAAGTATGACATTTCGTAAAAACCTCTCACTCTATCTGAATGAACTGTGGATTATTATCCTATGCGGCATCCTTACAGGAGCATTTATTTATGAAAGGATAAATCACGCGTTTCCTTGCCCACTTTGTTTATTACAACGCCTTGGTATGATTGCAACGGCTATAGGTCCACTGATGAACCTCCTGTTCGGCTTTAGATCTGCTCATTACGGATTGGCCATCATAGGTGCCCTTTTCGGAGCAAGTGTTTCTATGCGGCAAATTCTGCTACATGTATGTAAGGATTTTTCAGAGTATGGACACCCTGTTTTTGGTTTGGAGCTTTATACATGGGCTTTCTTGGTCGCATGTTTTTCTATCCTTGGGACGGCGTTTCTTCTTATGTTATTTGAAAAAAGTGAAGAATATAGGGAGAAAGCACCCCTTCGACCTCTTGGCTATATTGCCATTACCTTCCTTATTCTTATTGTTGTTGCGAATGTCATGGGTACCTTCCTAGAATGCGGATTTACCTTTTGTCCAGACAATCCAACCCAAATCGTGTATTAAAAGAAGCATTTCTTAATCTTTTAACTATTAGAGTCAGGATTATTTATGGGTAAATGGATATTAGAGCCCGGACATACTGAAGCTGAATTTAAAGTCAAACATATGATGATAGCTTGGGTTAGAGGCTTTTTTAAAGATATTCATGGAGAAATCATTTTTGATTTAAACAATCCAAATAAACTCTCTATGAAAGTTGAAATCGCTGTTAAGACTCTTTTTACAGGTGAGTCACAGCGAGATGAACATCTATTAAGCTCTGACTTTTTAGATATAAAAAAATATCCTTCCATTCTGTTTGAAAGTACTAAAAGCGAACAAACAGGAGCTCAAACTTATAAAGTTACAGGTAAATTAACAATAAAGGGCATAACAAAAGACGCTACAATATATACCCAATATCTTGGGAAATGGATAACGCCCTATGATAAAACTTCGGTAACAAGAATTGGATTAAGTGGCCATTTAATAATAAATCGACATGATTTTAATGTTTCATGGAATAGTAAATTAGAAAATGGTGGAATTGTAGTCGGAAATGAAATTTTCATCCAATTAGATGCAGAAGGTTTACTAGAAAAAGAATTAATCAAGTAAATAAAAATATGCTTAAAGTGAGTGTTGAGAAAGTTACTTACTAAACTTATTCTTATTGTGTTTGCGAATGCCATAGACACATTCTTAGAGCGGATTTAGCTTTTGTCCCGACAATCCAAATCGTGAATTACAAGGTTGCGGAGAGACGTGCCTTAGAACTTTTGACTGAGACAAATTAGTGCTTTTTAAATTCCATCAAGCCAGGTTATGCTTTGCTAAATTGTAAATCGAGGGTAGTTATGATAAAATATCTATTTGCGTTTGTTGCTTTATTTTCAACATTATTGGCGGCTAGAGAGGAATTGAATAATCTTATAGATTATGATAAGGCTACCTGTTTAGAGAAGTTAGAAAATGCTAGTGATAAGCAACTTTGGGATGTTTTTCTTAGAGGGCAGGCAAATCTTTTTTTTGAATCAGAGTCTTCATGGTTAGCAAAAAATCTTTGGTGGAAGCAAGCTAAAAAAATCCTTGAAATTGGAAGTGGTAATGGTGCCTTTCTATACAAGTTGTCAAATGATTTTCAAGCTAAAGTATTTCATGGGATAGAGAAGTTACCAGAATATGTAAAGAAAGCGAATGCACAGTATGTGACTGATGATTTAACTTTTCAGGAGGGCGATGCAGAGATTTATGATAGAAGACTGGCAGAATCAGCGGATATTGTATTATTTCGCATGACTCTTCAACATCTTGAAGATTCTACGGAGGCATTGAGAAATGCTGCTGCATATCTAGCTCCCAATGGATATGTGGTTATTATTGATTCTTTTGATAAAGCTCGTAAGAATTCTCCTCCTATATCGGCGATTGATGAGGCAATGCAGCTAGCATCAGAGGTACAAAAGAGTCGGGGTAAAGGTAACCGCAGGGTGTTATTTGAGCTGTTGCAAGCAATTAATTCTGGAACAACAGAATTAAGTAATATTTATGAGATAGAGTTTAGCAGTGTAGATATACAGGGGAATGTTATTAGCGAGACTATACGTTTTGAAGGGTTGGTAAATAATCTGCGTTATTTTAATCACACTCTTTTATTTCTAACTCTCTTTCAACGCACTTATCATATTTCAGTCAATTTAGAAAAAGCATATGATGAACTCCAGGTATATATCAGTGATGAGAATGCATGGACTCGTCCTGGAATGCATTTTTTAGTTTTAAGGAAAAAGTAGAAAATTCATTTCTTGTATTGGCTTTAGATCTGCTCATTATGGATTTGCAATCATAGGTGCCCTTTTTGGAGCAAATGTTTCCATACGACAAATTCTGCTGCACGTATGTAAAGATTTTTCCCCTTATGGGTATCCTGTTTTTGGTTTAGAGATATATACATGGGCTTTTTTAGTCGCCTGTTTTTCTATTCTTGGAACAGCCTTTCTTCTTATGTTATTGGAAAAAAATGAAGAATATAAGGAGAAAACACCTCTTCGCCCTCTTGGATATTTTGCTATTACCTTTCTTCTTTTAGTTGTTATTGCAAATGCCGCAGGAACCTTTCTAGAATGCGGATTGAACTATTGTCCAGATAATCCCACTCAATTCGTGTTTTAGAAGAAGCGTTTCTTAACTAGATGTTAGGTTTAGATTGGAAAGACGCTATTTCAGAACTTTTGATTGATTGGAATTCCTTGATCAGTTAACGAACAATTTAATAACATGTAATTTCAAGGAGGTGCCTTATGATTGAGAAAATCGTTTTTTTTCTCTTATTGCTCGATAGTATTGGATGTAATCTAGTGGTGTGGTTTGGTGAGAAATGGTATATAAAACACTTTCGATGGCTTTCTCGGTTTTTTCCTCCAGCTAAAGGATGGGCTTTGTATTATCTGTTGTTGATTCTATGGATAGGAACGTTAGTGTATCGTGTCGGCTAAAGGACCTGTTTTTTCAGGTCCCTGTGTTTGAAGGAGGCGAGATGCATTTGTACACTAACCGATTCAAGACTAGGACATTTAACAAGGAGACTCCTTTAAAATTTTAGAAGGAAGCAAGTAAACATTGCCGGGAGGCAAGGCGCGAGCGAGGATAAAAATTTTAAAGAAAAGCCGACGAAATTAAAAACCCAAGTCTTGAATCGGTTTGTGTATATACAATTATCATTACCACAATAATTCAAACAGTTTGCAAATGAGAAGGTCGGGGATTTTCCCAGTCTTTTCATTTTGGAAGTAGAGAAACACTCCCTTTAATTGGGGAAAAGTTCATAATTCACTTCTTCGATTAGCCTCTTGTTATTTTCTAGAGTGCGTTTAATGTGTTTATCAAAATCTGACTCAAACAGATGATCTTGCACAATTCGATATTTTTCAAACTCGCTTTCGGCAAAAGCCTTTTTCTATAGGAGTACTTTGACTTTCTTTTCTTTTTTCCAACTATCAATATACTCGTGTAACAAAGTCGTTTGTAAAGTATTATTCATCATTCTTTTCATTATCATTAGCTGATAGAAATTTCGAAGAGCTTACGATCTTGCGACCACTTTTTTCTTCGAGTTCTTTCCTAGCGTTTCCTGCTATAGTTCCACCTACTCTAGCTGCTTTCTGATTTTCCACAAAGCCCTGTGCATCACGCTCGACTGCAATTTCTGTTGTAGATGCCTCACCCAGCATGCTGAAAATAAGCTCCAAATCAGTCATGTGGTCGCGGAGATTTTCTCTCTGCAAGTTTTTGATTTTTTTATGTTTGGAGGGTTTTACTCCAAAAGTAGCTTCAGAAATTTCAGCAGTGAGGATCGCATATTCCTTTTGCTCTTCGATTCCTCTTTTTTCCCATTCATTGGTCAGTTGCTCTCGAATGGCAATTCCCCGCATTCTTTTTTCAATCCAATCATCAGGGTAGCCTTTTGCTTTGTATAAGGCTCGGGTTCGTTTAGTCGCAAGTTCAGGGTCTTCGATTTCTTGAACACGCTCATAACCTACTTTTGCAAGCCATCTCTTAAATGGCTCTGCCTTGGGAGAAGGAATTGATTGAATAATCCGAAAAATTCCCTCTGTATTTGCGCAGTTTAGCTTTTGTGCTCCCCCAGAAGTTTCAATGGAAAGGGGGGTGACAATTTGTCCCCACCCTTCAGAAAGTTGGGGGTCTCGTTGTCTCATTTTCTTTAGA
>DAOWHK010000138.1 GCA_030641465.1 Parachlamydiales bacterium
AAGAAAAAAGATCCAGATGCTTGGAAAAATTATTGGTTAGATGAGTCTGTCAAATACGTGCAATTTATTGGGAAAGATAATATCCCATTTCATGCGATTTTTTTCCCAGCAATGGTCATGGGGCAAAATACTCCTTATAAGCTTGTCGATGAGCTACCGGCAAATGAATTCTACAATCTCGAGGGAAGGCAATTTAGTAAATCAGCTGGTTGGACGATAGATTTAGAGTCCTTTTTCACACAATTTTCTGTAGATCAAATTCGCTATTGCATCGCTGCAAATGCGCCAGAAACGCAAGATTCTGAATTCACTTGGAAAGATTTTCAGCTGCGCTGCAACTCTGAGCTACTTGGGAAATACGGTAACTTTGCAAATCGCACCCTTGTTTTTGCTCAAAATAACACAAACGGTAAGATTCCACCTCTACAAGACCTGGCCCAAGAAGATCATCTATTTTTGGAAAAAGTCAAAGAAATAGCAGCTGATATCAATAATTCTTATGAAAATTTCCAGCTTCGTAAAGCTGCGTCCCAAATCATGGAACTTGCATCGGCTGGAAATGTTTATTTCGATACAAAAAAGCCATGGAAAACCATTAAAACAGAAAAGCAAGACGCTTTTAATGCGATTGGATGTTCTCTATATGCTTTGCAGATTTTAGCCATGATTTCTTTTCCCATCATTCCAGAAACTGCAGAAAAACTCTGGAACCTACTTGGCCTTAAAAATATCTCAAAAACGTCCTGGTCACTAGAAAATCAACTTGAGGCAAATAAGTCCCTTGAAAAGCCAACCATTCTTTTTCATAAAGTGGAAGATGAAATCATAGAAAAAGAAATTGCAAAACTAAAAGATTTAGAGACATCTGTAAAAACAGGGGAATACCCAAAAATGAAAGACCAAGTTACCTTCGATCTATTCCAAAAACTCGATCTTCGTGTTGGAAAAATCATCCACGCTGAAAAAGTCCCTAAATCTTCAAAACTTTTAAAGCTAACAGTCGATCTTGGGTTTGAAAAACGCACAATTGTCTCAGGGATTGCTAAGAGTTTTTCTGACTTTGAAGCGCTCATCGGCCAAAAAGTTACAGTCGTTGCCAATCTTAAGCCTGCAACACTTATGGGAATTGTGAGCGAGGGGCTTATTTTATCAGCGGAGAGTCCAGAAGGACTCGAACTTGTCCAAGCCGTCAATACACCATCTGGTAATGCGATTAGTTAATCAGAGCTTCCTTAAGATGTTGTTGAAGACCCAAGGTATTCAACAAATTGTAATCCTGAAAGCACTAGCAAAATCACTGCAGTAAGAAAATAGAACCCTTTTTTTTCTCTGAGGCATTCAAAAAACATCCCTAATGCATACAAAAAAGTTAAAATACTGAAGGAAAGACGAACATTTAAATAGATTGGCCAACTCGTAAAAGTAATAAGCAGTATTGTTAAACCTATCGCAAGTCCAGTAATTTTTTTACTAACATCCTTTTCTTTGAAAAACAAAAAAATTTGATAAGGAAAGTAAACAAAAACACAAAAGAAAATAATTTTATTAACCACAATTCACTCCATCTAATATTTATTTATTAATAAAAATGTCTTTTTTTATTCCTTTCTCAAAAAAACGCAGCGTCCACGGAAGGGAATTTCCTGAGGGAAATCAAGTCTTTCAATCCCATCATCGAGTAAACAGTCTGGCCCTAAATCTGCGCTAGCTTCTGTAATGGCACATTCCCAGAGCTCTAATATTTCTTCAGAAACTTCCTCGTGATAATATATGCGAATAAATAACAATTGCTGTTTTTGATCAAAGTCTATCATGACCGCTCGCAGTTCTGGTGAAATCACTCCTAATAAAGCCCTCTGTACTGCTAATAGGACGTATCCAATGGAATTTATTTTCATATAATATTACCTTTGTGTGGATAAGAATAACAAAAAAAATGAAGATTTTTTTCATATTTTACCTTCTCTATAGTTGCGAAGGTTCTTGAATGATATTTTTTAGACCAGTATGTCTTGCTTTGACTTCATCATTTTTTACGCACACTGCAAGCGCTTTTTTGCTTCCAAGGAGTATGACAAGCTTTTTTCCGCGAGTAATTCCCGTATAAATGAGATTGCGAAATAGTAGCTTAAAATGACTAAGATGTATGGGGATAATCACGCAGGGACACTCACTTCCTTGATACTTGTGAATGGAAACAGCATAGGCGAGCATCAATTCGTCCAGCTCGGAAAAGTCATAAAAAACCTCAATATTATCAAATAATACAGTCACTTCTTGCTCACTAAGATCAATGGATATGATCCTTCCTACGTCGCCATTATAGACTTTTTTGTCATAGTTATTGCGAATTTGCATCACTTTATCATTCAGATGAAAACATTTTCCCATGCGGATTAAAGGATGGGGCTGTGGGTTAAGAGTTTGCTGCAGTACATGATTAAAATTCTCCGTTCCAATCATCCCTTTTTTCATAGGGGATAAGACTTGAATATCATTGATCGGATCTAAAGAAAAATGCGCAGGAATCCTCTCCCTAATTAATGTGATTGTTTTATTTAGGATCTCTTCAGGTTCGTTGATTTCAAGAAATAGAAAATCACTTCCTTTTTCCGGCTCAATATCTGGAAAAAAGCCTTGGTTGATACTGTGCGCATTACGCACAATTCGAGAGCCTTTTGCTTGCCGAAAAATCTGTTTGAGGATTGTTACAGGAATGCGCTCAGAATTGATCATATCTTTTAAAACATTTCCCGGGCCAACACTTGGAAGCTGATCAATATCTCCAATAAAAATAACGCGAGAAGAGGAAGGAATGGCTTTTAGAAGGTGATACATGAGCTGCGTATCAATCATGCTCGCCTCATCAATGATAATCATATCGCAAGTTAGCGGATGTTCTTTATTTTTCTTAAAGCCACCTTTCGCAAAATCAAATTCGAGTAAACTATGAATAGTAGATGCTTTTTTAAAAGTGATTTCCGTCATCCGTTTCGCAGCTCTTCCAGTTGGTGCTGCAAGGAGAATGTCTGATGTGAGCTTTTCAGTGATGCGTAAAATTGCTTTGGTAATTGTACTCTTTCCGGTTCCTGGTCCTCCTGTAATGATATGGAACTTTTCATGAGTACTAATTGTGATCGCTTCTTTTTGCTCCTTTGCTAAAGTAATCTGTAGTTTATCCTCCACCCAATCGATGGCTTTTTCAAGAGTAATGGAGCGAATTTGACATGGAGATTCTTGAAGTCTTATGAGCTCTCTTGCAATACCAATTTCAGCAAGAT
>DAOWHK010000184.1 GCA_030641465.1 Parachlamydiales bacterium
ATCCAAAGAAGATTTGTCTCTCCAGCATCTGGAATTATAAAAGAAATTGTTAGAGGATTAAAAAGGCGCCTTTTAAGACTTATTATAGAAGTTGATCAAACGGGCAAACAAGAAGAGCTGGAAATAACTGGCGAATGGATGGAGCGACTTGAAAAAGGAGGGATATTTGGCCAAATACGCGCTCGCCCTTTTAACTGTTTAGCATCTCCTGGAAAAATAGCTAAAAAAATATTTGTTAAAGCTATCGAATCAGCGCCATTTTCTCCGCCGCCACATCTTGAGCTTCAAGGGTTCGAGAAAGAATTCCAATTTGGGCTTAGCTCTCTTTCGAAGTTTGCGCCCGTTCATTTAGTGTGCGATAGTTTTTTCCCCCGATTTCAAAATGTAGAAATGCATTCCGCTAAGGGTCCACACCCTATTGGAAACTTTTCCACCCATATTTCAGCGGTTGACCCTATATTTAAAGAAGATGATCTCCTATGGACGTTGACAGTGCATGATGTAATTTGCATTGGGAAATTGCTGATGACTGGCAAAGTTCATACCACACGTGTAATAAGTATCGCTGGTGAGGGGATTTGTGAAGATAAGAGAGGGTATTATCGAGTAAATAAGGGGATATCTGTAGAATCTCTCGTAAAAAGCAAACTTTGCACAGGAGACATTCGCTTGATTTCCGGGGATCCCTTGATGGGGGATCAGGTCGATTCTTCTGGATATTTAGGGTGTTATCATAATGTTTTTTGCGCAATTCTAGAAAGACCACCTAAAAGAAAATTTTTGCATTTTTTTAGGTTCGGCAATAAAAAATTTACAGCTACAAAAACGTATGTTATTTCAAAAAACCAAGAGTACTCCTTTGATACAAATCAGCATGGAGAAACAAGGGCCTTTGTTGATGGTTCGATTTACGATAAGATAATGCCTCTTCCGATCTTTGTTGAGCCTCTAATTAAAGCTATTATGGCAGAGGATTTTGATAAAGCAAAGCGGCTTGGATTTTTAGAAATTGCAGAAGAGGACTTCGCGCTTTCAGCCTTTATCTGTCCATCAAAAATTGACATGGTAGGGATTGTGAAAAGGGGACTCGATATCTATGCGAGTCAATATTTAGATTGAACCGTTATTTTTTTATCTTTTTTCTTTTTGTCTTTTCCCTTAGGGCAGAAGATTTAGTTTCCTCACTTTTTGAGGATTTATCTATGCTTGAGGAAATTGAGGAAGTCTTAAATGACACGCTTCCGTTTATCTATAATAATGTGCTCCTTGGAGGATATTTTATGATGCCCTCTGCCCGCATGCAAAAAGCTGGGATGGCAGCAATTGGTGGAGCCAACGTTCCTCCTTACAATTATTATAACCTTAATTTTCAGCTGTTTGATATTTTAGAATTTTCCGGGAACTATCGCATCTATCGTGGAATCAAAGATGTGAATTTAGGAGAGTTTGGGTTTGGTGATTTTTATGACCGTGGGGCTAACTTTAAACTCTGTTTGTATCAACAAAGTCAAGAATATAAATATATTCCAAGTTTTGCGATAGGTTATGAGGATTTCCATGGAAGTCGAAGCTTTTCTTCCTTTTACTTGATCGCGACAAAAGAGTTGCTTGCGCAAAATTTAGAGATGACTATTGGTTGGGGCAAGGGGAGAATGAAAGGGCTTTTTGGGGGGATGGGTTGGACCCCTTTTAGAAAGTCGGGTTTTCGCTTTATTGATGGGATTACCCTTATGGCTGAATATGATGCATTTGATTACAAAAAGCATCCTCATGAGCATCCCGAAGGACGCTCTGTTTCTAGTCGTGTGAATGTTGGTATCTCTGCAAGACTTGCTAAAACGCTCCAGCTCCAGGTGAGTTCTGTTCGAGGAAAAGAAGTGGGCGGGTCCGTCACATTTAACTATAATTTTGGAGAGACGGAAGGTTTTTTCCCAAAACTTGATAATCCCTCTCTTTATAAAGCGCCCCTCGATCTACAAGCTCTTGGACATTTGCGTACAGAAAAAGAGCTCGCACGAGAGCTTGCCTGCGCATTTAATGGTCAAGGATTTGCGCTATACCGAGTGCACTTAATTCCTGGTGACTTTGGAGAGAAAAACTTAAGAATTAAGCTCATTAATACCATGTATCGAACCGAAGAAGATGTGCGAGAAAGAGTAACCTATATTCTTTCGACACTTTCTCCTTCAAATATCGCAAATATAACTGTTGTTATTGAAGCTGATGGAGTCTCTATTCATGAATATCATTTTCAGGCAAATGCGCTTAGACTTTTTCGAGAAAAATCTATTGGGGCCTATGAACTCGGAGCACTTTCTCCTCTTGAAGAAGTGAGCCCTCAGCCGGGGAAATATGATGGCACAGAGCTTTATCGAAGAAAAAAAAGTATTTGGATGTTTACCTTTCGTCCCCGGTTTTTAACGTTTCTTGGGAGTGCTAAAGGGAAATTTAAATATAGCGTTGGCTTAGTTGGTGGGCCGGAGGGGTATTTATTTGACGAGGTCTATTATAAACTGCAGCTAAGTTATGCAATCCATTCAAGTTTTTCTGATGTTGGAGATATGGATAAACTAAATCCATCTCAAATTATAAATGTTAGATCAGACTCTGTTCGCTATTATCAATCGAATACAGTCTCTCTTGAGCAGGCTTTTTTACAAAAGGGATTTAACTTGGGAAAGGGGTGTTTTTTTCGCCTTGCTACAGGTTATTTTGAGCCTGCTTATGCAGGAGTTGCGAGCGAATTTCTTCTCTCTCCTGTAGGAAAAGATTGGGCTATTGGTTTTGAGGGATCGACCGTTCTTAAACGCAACTATAGCGGGCTTGGATTTCAACATGAAATACGTAAATTAAACGGCAAAACTCCTGAATATGTTCCCTTTGTTGGATATCAATATTTTCTCGATCTTTATTACGATTTTAAACCGATGCAAATGGATTTTAAAGTGAGCATTGGACAATTTCTTGCTCGTGATAAGGGAGCAAGGTTTGAGGTAACCCGTTACTATCCAAGTGGATTTAGATTTTCTCTTTGGTACACCCTTACAAATGCGAATGATAAAGTCAATCGGCAGACGTATCATGATAAGGGGATTGCATTTCAGTTGCCCCTTGATGTTTTTCTTAAAAAGAGCAGCAGATCTATGGTCGGATATGCGATGTCCTCATGGCTCCGAGATGTGGGAGCGCGTGCGTCAACGGGCATTCCGCTCTATACAACCATCCACTGGGAACGCATATAAAAAAAAGGGTAGCTTTTGGGGTATTTTCGCCTATCTCTCGCTCCCCGTACTAAAGTACTGTGCGCGCTCGAGATTGACAAAAATCCAACCAAAATCCACACCCTTTTTCTAGCCCGCCATCTGAGGGAGGAGGTGCAATAGTGGTTTGCGAAAAAAGAATTTTTTTCAAAAAGGCGCAAAAGATGAAACGGCGGAGTTAATCAGAGCTTCCTAAAGTACTGCGCGCGCTCGAGATTGACAAAAATCCATCCAAAATCCACCCCTTTTTCTAGCCCGCCATCTGAAAGGGGAGGCGCCTAGGGGTTAATTCACGCCTAAGATTTTTACGTCGAACATGAGTCTTTTTCCAGCAAGGGGATGGTTAAAGTCTAGCTTGATTTTATCCCCAATAATTTCTTTTACTTGGATAAGAATATCTCCTTCTTCTTCATTCGGAAGAACAAGCATTGCCCCAGCGTAGCGGAAATCTTGAGGAATTAACTCTGCGTCCACTTCTTTAATTGCTTCTGGATTGATTGAGCCATAGGCCATTTCAGGTGAGAGCTCAACTTGTTTTGTGTCGCCGGCATTTAGGCCGGTTAGTGCTTCTTCTAATGCTGGAAGAATCTGTTTGCCGCCATGTTTAAAGGTTAGAGGCTCTTTGCCAACGTTCGTATCTACTTCCGTTTTATCTTCTAAGAAAACTGTATACTCAATAGACACTTCCTTTCCCTGTTCTATCATGATTGACCCCTACTAATATGTTAAGACTATCCTTTATTTTGACCTATAGCAGGGCCTTTTCTTTTGACCAAGGAGAAATATGAAAATTCTTCTCAAGCATAGAGGAAAGTCCCTGTCTAAATTTTGGGGACTGAGTGTATACTTTTCGTCATGAATTATTTTTTTCTGTTTCTTTTGCTCTTTTTTCAGATCCAATAAAAATAACCTGGAACAGATATTCAGGCGTATCAGGTCATTGGACCGGGGATCTCTAAACCAATGAGAATGAATCGAAACGTATTTATAGTGCGCACTCAATTTTAGAGAGCACATTTCTGATGGCGTATGTAAATATAAAGTCTGCGCCTGCACGTTTGATGCTAAGAAGGGCTTCATAAAATACCTGGTCAGCATCGAGATATCCTTTTTCATGAGCTGCCATCACCATCGCGTATTCGCCGCTGACATGGAAAGCGGCTATTGGCAAATTTGTTTTCGCTCTGACTTTAGAGATAATATCGAGATAGAAAAGAGCGGGTTTTATCATGAGCATGTCAGCGCCTTCCTCTTCATCAATGATCGATTCAAGAATTGCTTCTCGCGAATTTGCAGGATTTAGTTGGTAGGATTTTTTATCTCCGAAAGCAAGAGAGGTTCGTATGGCATCTCGGTAGGTAGCGTAAAGTGCTGAGGTGTATTTGGCAGAGTAGGACAGAATTCCCGTATTTGTAAATCCTTCTTGATCAAGGGCTTTTCGAAGCACTTTTACGCGGCCATCCATCATGTCACTTGGCGCGATAAAGTCAACGCCCGCTTTTGCGTGGGTTAGAGCTTGTTTGATGAGTACTTCAAGCGTTTTGTCGTTGTCGACTTGTTTTTGAGAGTTGACGATACCGTCGTGCCCATGACTCGTATAGGGGTCAAGGGCGACATCTGTGAAGAGGCATAAAGAGGGGATTTCTTTTTTGATCGCTTTTATTGCAATCGGAATTAAGCCATTTTCATTGTATGATTCGGTTGCCATTTCATTTTTTAAGGAGGTTTCAATTACTGGAAAAAGGGCAATTCCCTGCACCCCCATTCGGTGTAGCTCTTCTGCTTCTTCGAGAAGACAATCTAAAGATTTGCGATAAATGCCAGGCATTTTTTTAATGGCACTTTTTTTATTTGTGCCCTCTATCAGAAAAAGAGGAGCAACTAAATCAGATGCATGTAAATGATTCTCCTGGATTAGCATGCGCAGAGATTCTAATGATCGGTTTCTTCTTGGTCTTTTAAACATAGGCTATATCTCTAGTAAAAAGGTTTAGGTTATCAAAAAAAGATAAAATAGATACACTAAATCTCTTATTTCCTAATATAGAGGTTCTACATGTTGGAGCATTACGAAGATTTCAATGAATCGCAGCTCGAGATTATTAAACATTATGTAACTAACACAGCAAGTAGTGTTTTTGCTTTGCGCAATCTTCCAGAAGTGATTAAAGGGGCTCTTTTTTCCAAATATTCTCGCTCAAGCCTTGGACTTAGATCCCTTCTTTTAAAAGATTTCATCCTGAATGAAGCGACATCTTTTGCAACGATTGCAGGGGAAGATAGATCTGCATCACAGGAAGATCAGAGCGTAGCGATACAAAAAGCACAAAATTTTTATGATCGAATTCTAGATGGTTATGGAGATGATTCGATTGGAGAGCTCGGGGGTGCGCATCTTG
>DAOWHK010000207.1 GCA_030641465.1 Parachlamydiales bacterium
AAGCAAGACGAATTTTTGCAAACCTTGAGGGAAAAAAACTGCTTATTCACTCAGGAGGAGGCCTTTCTCTTATGAAATATCAAGAAGCGCTATAGTGTCGAAGGCGCCGCTCTTGATTTCCAATAATTAGGGCCATAATTATAGGTTAACTGCTCCCCTTTTTTAATGAATCTATTTGCAAATAGAATAATATGCGTGATGCCATCTGCGATAATCCATCTTGAAGTCAAGTTTGGCATATCGCTGTGATTCATAAATCTTGTAAAGTTCCCATGAGATTTCGCATCAACTACAAAGGGAGTGTCACGAGGGCCTGTAACATAGCGAAAAATATAGTTGTTGCAGAGGTCTTTTTTCCTGTTTCGTTTTCTCACAATACCAGTATATTCCCCCATATAGGTGAGCTCTTTGATATCATGCATAGCAAATACCCCATAGCCGATATACGGATTAATCCAGTCAATATATGTGTGATTTGCAGGTTTTGATAAGACATTTTGTTTAAAAAGAGCTAAGGCCCAGTTGTTATTTTTTTGGTGCCCTTTTTTCTTAAGTCTTTTTTGACATTTTTTAGCTGCCCATTCTAAGATATGGCGGCTTTCAAATTGTAGACAACTCAGATAAGTTACCTGAAATTTTTTTTCGAAATCACCGTTTGAAATCGCGCCTTTTTGAAAACGAATAGGTTCTTCTAAAGACGCGATTTCTGAATGTAAATAGCGAGCGTAGGTTTCATCTGGAAGTGTTAATTTTTTAAAAATACCCAAGGAATTTCCACCAAGCTCCACCGATTAATAACCAAATAATAATGTTTACAACGCTTGAGATAAAACCAAGCCTCCACCAATCCGTAATTTTGACATATCCAGAGCCAAAAAGAATAGGGGCCGGGCCGCAACCATAGTGCGTGAGACCTCCAAATAAATTACTGAAAAACCCGAGAGTTAGTGCTGCAAGAAGTGGGGGCGTTCCGAGTGATACTGCGAGAAATAAAAACGGAGGGAACATAGAACTTAGATGCGCGACATTACTTGCAAAAAAGTAGTGTGAATAGAAATACACAAGCGCAATAATTCCAAATGCTGGGATCCAGTGAAGACCTTGAATATTTCCAACAATCCACTGACTAAACCACGTTGTAAGACCCAATTTGTTGAGGTATGTTGCCATCATGATAAGTACAGAAAACCAGATCAAAGTATTCCACGCCCCTTTTTCCTTTAACACTTCATCCCAAGTCAAAACATTTGTAAGAAGGAGAACCATTAATCCAAGTAGCGCTGCAACAGTTGCTGTCATTCCAATTACAGGCCCCATGATCCAAAGGCCGAGTAATATGATAAAAGAAAAAATCATGATCGCTTCAGCACCTTTTACTTTGCCAAGCTCTTTTAGTCTTTTTTTGGAAATTTCTTTTGCATGTGGCGTTTCTTTTAATTCTGGAGGGTAGATGCGGTAAAGAACATATGGAATAGTGATCAAGCTTAAAAGCCCTGGAACAATGGCAGCTAAGGCCCATTTTCCCCAAGTAATTTCCACGCCTACCGATCGTGCAATATCAGCAATCAAGGGATTTCCAGCCATAGCTGTTAAAAACATCGCACTCGTAATTACGGAGCCTTGAAATGCCACCTGAACTAAAAAAGCGCCAAGCTTTCTCGGGTGACTGTAAGGCTCACTCCCAAATGCTTTAGAAAGCGCTAGTACTACAGGATTAATAATTCCCCCAACTCTTGCTGTAAGACTTGGAAGGACAGGTGCGAGAACAAGGTCTGTGAGAACCATTCCATATCCCATTCCAAGGGAATTTTTTCCAAGAACGCTCATGAGTAAATAAGCAACGCGCTCTCCAAGGCCTGTCTTGATAAATCCCCTCGCAATAAAAAATGCTGCGACAACAAGCCAAACAACCGAGTGATTAAAGCCACTAAGTGCTTCGCTTAAAGTTAGAGTCTTTGTTGCGGCAATGAGCGTCATTCCCAGCAGAGCAATTAATCCCATAGGAAAGGGTTTTGTAATCACCCCTAAAATTGTAAATACGAAAAGGGCTAAAAGATGCATCGCTTGCAAATCTAAACCTTCAGGTGGAGGAATAAACCAGATGATTAAACCGATGATCGCAGAGATACTAAGTGTTATGACTTTTTTTTTAATACTTTGTTGCATAAACCCTTCGACGTGAAAGTTTTTGAGGAACTAGATTCTAATAATATCCATTTTAGATTATAATGCAAAAGAGAAAAAGGAACTGGTTTGATGAAAAAGAGTAAAGATACACTACATATCCCCTTTCAAAAAACACCCCATTTTGAGCTGTCTCCCCATGTAGTTACCTGGAAAAAAGATCAAAATCGTTTAAAAAAACAGTTTCTTCCATCGGATTTTGAAGCTTTTCTTGTTCTGTATGAACTTTCTCAAAAAAAGCCTAAAAAAGCAAAAAAAGATTTAGAGCTCTTAAAAAAAAGATGTGATGCAGTTCCAGAACTGCTTAACCTTCTTGGTTTTGTTTACGCAAGGTGTAAAAAAATAAAACTTGCAGACAAGCTGATCATAGAAAATTTTCAAAAAAATCCTGACAATCTTCTAGCTAGAATAAATTATGCAGATTACTGCCTTAGAAAGAAAAAACTTCAGAAGATTCCAGAACTTTTTAGTGAAACATTTGATTTGACAAAGCTCTACCCTGAAAGAAAATATTTTCATATCTCGGAGTTTCGAGGGTTTATGGTGATGATGGGACTTTATCATCTTCAAATAAAGAAACGGGAAACTGCCATTTGCTTTCATTATCTTGCAAGAGCCGTTGATCCACATAACCCAAGTACAACGTGTTTAGGGAAAAAACTCTATCCCACTTCCTTTTTAAAGAATTTTTTTAACAAAAACAATTAATACTGCGGCTTTATTTACATTTTTGCAATTAAAGTGTATAATAAATGCAAATATTAAAGGTTTTTATGAGACATTTAAATAAATTATTTTTTTCTTTATTCTGTGCCTGTCTTCTTCCCGTTGCAGGTTTTACACAACCTCAAGAAAATCAAGTTGTTAGTGTAGAATATTCGACTCAGGATCAAATGGAACAAAAAATTGATCGTCTGCTCGAATTGATACAAATGAAACTTGAGAGAGCTCAAAAAGTGGCTGAATATAAATGGCACCATACAGAAACGATTAATGAGCCAGAGATGAATCAGGAAAGGCTTGAAGCTGTCAAAGAAAATTTTCAAAATGAACACATCATAGAAATGCTTCTCTCATTAATCGATGCAGAAAAATGTGTGATGATTCAAACGTTTGAAAATTACGCTAAGAAAAATATCTCCATTGATCCGAAAAAAGCTAAGCTAAAACCGGAAATCAAAGATTTGGACCTGCAAATTCTTCATCAAGTGGAAGCACTTGCTTCATTATTGAAAGATCAAAATTTCCAAGATATCCTCAAGCACAGATCCGCCCTTATTCTCAAAGGGTTCTCAATTACGGACGAGGCGCGGCAAATAGTACTTAATCCCCTTTTATAAAAAAATTCACTCAGGGACTTATCTCATGACTACAACACCTCTAACTGATCTTTCCCCCGAAATTCTACAAAATATTTTAGAATATGTAGGAGACCCTACGCTCGGACAGGTATCAAAGTCCATGCAAAAAAATATAACTGCAGTAACAAAATTAGAGCTACAAAAGATTTGGGATAAAGTAAAAAGAAGCCCTAATGATTTTGAAGACCTTAATTACACTCAGCATGTATTCAGAAATATAGCAATAGCATATAAAAAACGCATTCCTTTGATGGATAGAATAGATGGGAATATGCCGCGAATTTGTTATGAAAGATTTCACTGTATTTACAAGAAGATAATAGCCCAGGATACTTTAACGGTGTGGAAGCAATTACCAGGTGGAGAAAACTACTTAAATACTCCAATTATGCAGACGATGCCTCTAGAGCATCAAGCGACTGAACTCAGTCACTGGATCGAGAACAATCCTGATATGGTAAGGGATTTGAAAATACTAGACTTATCCGCGAAAGAACTTTGCTATTTACCGAATGAGATTGGTAAGTTGAGTCAATTAAACTCGTTATATTCTATTGGTAATCAACTAACGTCTCTGCCGAAAGAAATAATGCAGTTACCTATGCTAAAAGAACTACTTCTTGATAAAAATCAACTGACAAGGATTCCCTTAGAGCTGGCGGTTTTGCGTAATTTAAACTTTCTTGGTTTTAGCAGAAATCCTCTGCAGAATATACCAGATTTAGTTTTTAAATCAAAACATCTGGGTGGAATAGCCCTTGGTTGCCTTAATTACAATTACTGTAATAATGCAATAATTCTAAAAAACTTTCTAGAGAAAGGATTTTCTGAACTTTCCACTGAAAATCAAAATGCTGTTTGTGAAGAAATAAATCGTTTGAAGCAATTGAATCATCACTCCCCCTCAAATTGGACCTCTGATCGGCCACTTGATTATTACGATTATAAATACTTTCCCGAAGCGCTTTCAACCATCTTATAGTGGATTAAATCTTGATTGATAAAATC
>DAOWHK010000064.1 GCA_030641465.1 Parachlamydiales bacterium
GAAGAGAAAAATAATACCCTAATCTCTGTTATGGCAGAAATTGCTAGAAACTATATGGAGCTAAGGGGCTTTCAAAAAAAATCTGAAATCATCGAAACAAACATCGAACTTCTCGAAAAAAAAGCAGAGCTTGTACAAAATCAATGGAAATCAGGCTATGTAAATAAGCTTAAAGACGAAAATATTTTGGCAATTCTTGCTAATGAAAGAGCAAAATTCCCTGATATCAAAGCACAAATTTACCAAAATATTTTTGCTCTATCCATCCTTATCGGGGAGCCTCCAGAAACCTTGCTTGAAGAGCTTCTTCCTGAAAAACCCATGCCAAAACCTCCAGAATCCATTCACGTGGGAATAAAATCCAATCTACTTCGAAGAAGGCCAGATGTAAGACGTGCTGAGCGAGATTTAGCAGCCGCAACAGCTGATATCGGAGTTGCTGTCGCCTCCTTTTTTCCAACATTTACAATCATTGGAAACGCCGGACTCCAGTCACTTGCTCTAAAAAAACTCTTTTCTATGGGAAGTAAAACCTGGGCAATCGGTGGCGGATTTGGAATGCCAATTTTCCAAGGAGGCAATCTTGTGGGCAATCTTCGGTCAAAATATGCAGCCACGGAATCAGCCGCAAAGCAGTATCAACAAACTGTATTAACAGCGCTTGAAGAAACCGAAAGCTCGCTTATGAAGTATACACAAGATCTTCTTGTACTATCAGAAAAACAAATCTCTTTTGACAGATATCAAAATCTTACCACTCTTAGCAAAAAAAGACATACAAAAGGACTATCGAATCTTCTCTCGTTTATCGATGCTGAGCTGATCTTAAATGAAGCGGACTTCTCTCTTGTGGAAAGTGAAATTGCAACTCTTTTTGATTTAATTTTTCTCTATAAATCATTGGGAGGGGGCTGGGAAGAAGCATTAGAGTGCGTGGAGCAACCCAAACTTTACGAGCTCATCAAAAATGGGCCGTAAACATTTTCCAAGATCTGTTAAGGAGTACTCTACTTTTGGCGGAACAACAGGATAAACAGAGCGGCTAACAATCCCATTTTTTTCCAGCTCGCGCAGACATTGAATAAGCATTTTATCTGTGATCTTTACAGCGCTGTTAATTTTTTTCTTTAACTCCGAAAAACGCAGCACCTTTTCTTCTAGCAAAAACCAAAGAATAATACCCTTCCACTTTCCACTGATCGTCTCTAAGGTCAAAAGAAGGGGGCAAGAATAGCTTTTTTGTCCAATTTCATAAATCATGCTTTCATTTTAGTAAGTACCTTACTTTATTGCAAGTACTTGTTAAAATTAACGTTCTAGTGTAGTCTATTACAAAAAAACAAACGGAGGAAAACATGGAAGAATTTAATGTAATAGGAATCGCTGTCAAAACATCCAACGAAGAAGGGAAAGCAGAAGTTGATATACTTGGGCTTTGGAATAAATTTCTTTCAGAAAATATTTTTGAGAAGATCCCAAATGTAGCATCTCATGAAATTTATAGCGTCTACACAGATTATGAAGGGGATTATACAGCGCCCTATACAGTAATTCTTGGATGCAAGGTAGAAACCTTAGATTCTATTCCTGAAGGAATGGTTGGAAAAAAAATTCCAGCAAGCAAATACGACAAACATTTAGCGAAAGGGAATCTGGAAGAAGGTGTTGTGTTTGAAGCGTGGCAAGAGATATGGAAGTCTCAGAAAAATCGCACATACACCGCAGATTTTGAAGTCTATGGGGAAAAAGCAAAAGATCCAGAAAATGCAGAAGTCGATATTTACATCGCTGTTAAATAAGTTGCTTGGTCCAAAACACAATTTCTTTTGGAGACTCCTTTTTCTCTCCAAGTTCTTTGTAGCTAACTAATGAGGAAAGCTCAGGGTGTTTGGAAAATCCTGCAGCTTTCCAAAATATATCAAAAGGGTAACTAGTTGCAATACCAATGATCTAATTGTGATCAAAAGCTGCACAAACGATGCTGATGCACGGAAACTCTACCAGAAATTGTCATGAAACTTGTTGAAGCTGTATTCGATTCCGATAGAGGACATCGATGGCTTCATTGTAATGGTGTGGTTTGACAAGGCTATTTCCATTGGGTGGTTAATATTTTTGTTTAGATGGTATGACTCCGCGCACGCCCCCTTTTGGGTCAGCCATATCCCCGTTGTAGCGAGGAATCAAATGCACATGGAGGTGCATTACACTTTGGCCTGCGATCTCACCACAATTAGCGCCGATATTGTATCCGTCGGGAGCATATTCAAGGTCTAACTCTTCCTTCATCTTGTGTACAGCTTCCATGATATCCAGACGAACCTCTTCACGGGCTGTAAACCAATTCTCGGTGTGCTCGTATGGAATGATGAGGATGTGACCGTTTGAAACTGGATAGGCGTCTTTCATCGCGTAGCAATACTTGAATTTAGCAACCACATCAGCTTTTTTCTCCTGACGAGCAATTTTGCAAAAGATACAGTTGGGCGATTGTTCTGGCTTGATTGCTACCTGTGAGTGCTCCTGATAGTAGTGGTGTTGAGCAAGAAGTACAGTGACAACCTCGGTTAGAAGTTGTTCGCAATTGAGACGATTTTCAGTGAAAATACCAATGGCACCCTCTTTGGCTTCTAAATCCTGAATACCTATTGAATGATGCATGATTTCCCCAAGGTTTTGTCCTGCTAGCAATGGCTTTCGATATTCATTTGGAAGCAAGATGAGGGGGCTGTTTGAAATGTATACGTTCTCATTTCTATCAACTAGTGCACCCCAGTGGCAGAGGTAGATGTTATCATTCAGAAAGAAGATGCCTGCTTCTAAACCTATTCCAAAGTCAGCATCTGTCTTGAGTAAACAATCTTTTGCGCGGTTGATCGCACCTTGTCGTGTTTCTTCTTCAGAAAGAGGTTGTGGCCGCGCACCTGAGGAAGCTGGACATCCGATTACATCCATGTCGGTGTCGCCTAAGGCGTTTTTAGCCGCTTGAATTTTTATTGGGTTGGTCGAGCCTACAACCAAAGAGGCCTTACCTTTGGTATGGTCATTAATTTCTTTGGTAACAGCTTCAATTTGATTTATCAAAAGGAAGGCTCCTAGTATTATGGATATAAAAATTTTCATTTAGTTGTTTACCTTAACGGGATTCGCATTGATTAATGCTGCAATTTGCAAAAAAATAGTATGTCACAAAGACGAATCATAATCACGAAGTTTCGATGGAAAGCAGCCAGGATCAGTTTGTTCTAATCTATAAATCGGTGCTCCCTAAAATTTAAGCATTGTTGTACAATTCGATGTTTTATTGGAGTAAATTTTTTGCAATCATAGGAGTTTCGTTGATGTCATTTTATAAACCAGATAGTAGCACTAAGGATTACTATAATAAAAATGCTTTAAAATTTGCTAAGAGGACACTTGATCTTGATATAGAGAAACTCTACCAAAAATTTATCCATTATTTACCAGAAAATGCCCGTATCTTAGATGGAGGATGTGGACCTGGAAGAGATGCGAAATATTTTTTAGATCAAGGATTCCAAGTCACCGCAATGGATTTTTCTGAAGAATTCGTAAAATTTTCGACGGAATATACAGGGCAAGAAACGCTGCATCTGAGCTTTCAAGAAATGCAATTTGTCGAAGAATTTGATGCAATCTGGAATTTGGCAAGTTTGCTGCATATACCATCTTGTGAGCTGAATATGGTCATGCAAAAACTAAAGAGAGCATTAAAACCCGGAGGAATTTGGTTTATTTCCTTTAAAAAAGGAGAATTTGAAGGGTATGTTGGGGAGCGCTACTTCACAAATAAAACAAAAGCTTCGCTCTTAAAGCTTGTTGATGAAGTGGAAGGGTTAGAAGTCCTTGAGAATTGGGAAGATACAATAGACGGGCAGGAATGGGTTCAAATTTTGCTTCGTAAAAAGTAAGTCTCGGAAGTACATGTCCAATTTTCGGCGGTCACTATTTTTATGATCGTTTATGCTAGTGGATAAATAGAGGGAAAAAATGCTTACGCTAAATATTAAGAAAAAATATTATGAAGCCTTGCTTGCAAAAGATTCTAGTTTTGATGGAGTTTTTTATGTGGGCGTGAAAACAACGGGAGTCTTTTGTCGATCTATTTGTCCTGCGCGCAAACCAAAATTTGAAAATTGTGAATTTTTTGAAACAGCAGAGGATGCTCTTTTAGCTTCATTTCGCCCGTGTAAAAAATGTCAGCCTCTTTCGCATCCAGATAAAGTACCAGAAATTGTCACGGAACTAGTTGATGCTGTAGAAAATGAGCCCGAGAAGCGGTGGAGGGAAAAAGATTTCAAACAGCTTTCTACAAACGCTGCCCAAGCCTCAAGACTTTTTAAAAAACGCTTTGGGATGACTTTTGTTCAGTATGCGCGGGCAAGACGTATGGGGCTAGCTTTTAACGAGCTCAAAGCCAAGAAATCTGTCATCTTTGCCCAAGTCGATGTGGGATACGATTCAGGAAGCGGTTTTCGAGATGCATTTTCTAAAATACTGGGATCACCTCCTGTAAAAGCTGACAAAATAGATTCATTTGTCGCAAAACTTATCGATACGCCGCTTGGGCCAATGCTAGCTGTTGCAAAGGAAGAAGCTCTATATTTACTCGAATTTGTTAATCGTAGAGGGTTAGAGCGGGAAATAGAAAGATTGCGAAAAAAAACAAAGGCAGCCATTCTTTTTGGATCAAATAAATTACTAGATCAAGTAGCTGCCGATCTAAAGAAGTATTTTGCGGGGGATCTTTTAGAATTTGATCTCCCTCTAAAAATGCTTGGAACGCCCTTTGAGAAAGAGGTTTGGGGTGCACTCAAGAAAATTCCATACGGGAAAACCTGTTCCTATGTGGATATTGCAAAGGCAATAGAAAAGCCAAAAGCATCTCGCGCAATTGGAAGAGCAAATGGAGTAAATCAAATTGCCATACTTATTCCATGTCACCGCGTTATCAACGCAAATGGAGATCTTGGAGGGTATGGGGGAGGAGTGGCAAAAAAAAAGTGGTTATTAGAGCATGAGAGAAAACACCAATAAGAAGCGCTGCTTTGGAGATAGTAGCACTCTTTATTCCCACTATCACGATTTTGAGTGGGGAATTCCATCCTATGATGATCGGCATCTTTTTGAATTGCTCTCTTTAGAAGGCGCTCAGGCAGGCCTAAGCTGGGAAACCATTTTAAAAAGAAGAAAAAGTTATAAAGAGCTTTTTCATAACTTTGTGATTGATCGAGCCTCTGCAATGTCAGATATTGAGCTCGAGGCTCTAATTCAAAATCCTGCAATTATTAGAAATCGGCTAAAAATTTTTAGTGTTCGGAAGAACGCAAGAGTGGCACTCGAGATCCAAAAAGAATATAAATCACTTTCCAATTACTTTTTGGGCTTTGTAGACCACCCCCCTAAGAATAATCAATATCAAAGCTTAAGTGAGATTCCAGTAAAGACGAGTGTCAGTGAAGCTATTTCCAAAGATTTAAAAAAACGAGGCATGAGCTTTGTTGGTCCGACAATTATGTATGCATTTATGCAAGCTGTCGGCATGGTCAATGATCATCTCATCACTTGCCCTGTAAAAGAGGTCGAATGCACCCTGACTTAGTGGCAGTACAAAAACTTTCCTATGAACGTTCAGGGTTTACGATTAAGAATTTTCAAAAAGAAGCTGAGAGCTGCGAATATGGAGCAAGCACTTTTGAAATTAATCAGCAGCGGATCAAATTTCGCGTAGGAAAGATCACTCCAACAAAAATAGGTCATTTTGTCACCTTATGGAAACGAGAAAAAGGAGGACCAATTCTCCCGCTTGATTTACTTGATCCTATCGATTTTGTTGTAATTAGTGTGCGCCGCGTAAAACATTTTGGACAATTCGTCTTTCCAAAAGATGTGTTATATAACCAGGGGATTATTTCCAAAAATGGAGAAGGGGGAAAGAGGGCAATGAGACTCTACTTTCCATGGGATAATCCAGTGAGTCGACAAGCTATAAATACTCAAAGCTGGCAATGTAAGTATTTTTATGCATTGATATCAAATAAATAAGATAGATAACAAAAAATTATTTTAATTTGACTTTAATTAAGAAAAATTGCAAAATCAACTAATTTTTTAATATTTAAGGTGTTTTTTATGGCAATTAGTGGTTTAGGTGTATCTTCAGAGTGGACTCCCAGAGTAACAAATGAAGTCGACGCTCTCAAAGAAAGAGTGTTGCAAGTGGTAAGAAACTCGATGCCTATTAGAACACTTTTTCGGCCGGAACTATCTATTGATTTATCTCTTTTTGTGGAAAACCAAAAGCTTCTAAGTAATATTGCAACGATTTTAGCGCCATTTAGAGCTGATCCTTCGATTGATCGTTCATCAATTCGAGATTTGTTAGATAATGAGTTTGAAGGGATGTTTAATCAAGGTAGAGAAAAATACTTAGATTGTTTTATGGAGATATGTCTTGCTGCGATTGCAGAGGCGCCATTTGAAAGTCAACTTGATCCAGCAATTTCTGGACGCATTTTTACATTAAAAAACGCTTTGATTGCATGTGACAGTCCTAATTTGATTAGAAACAGTCAAAAAAAGAAAGGAATTACGCAGCAAACTGCTGAGGCAATTCAATTAGAAGGTCGAGCCTTTATCAGAGAGTGTTTAGAGCTCTATCTTTCCTTGTCAACCGAAAGACCTACGCGCCCTTTTCAGGAGGAATTACAAGTAACATCCGAAAAGCTTACTCCTTTTCTTAAGCAGATCACGCAAAAATATCTGAAAGAACATAAAAAGCCCTGCCCTGAAAATCCACTTACTTTTAGAAATCCTACTGGGCATA
>DAOWHK010000025.1 GCA_030641465.1 Parachlamydiales bacterium
AAAGAAAGCTCTTCAACCTTTTGGAAATGATCTATATAAAAAATTTTCTAAAAATGCCAAAGAATATTTTTATATTCCCCATCGAAAAAAAGAGAGAGGCCTTGGCGGCATTTTTTTTGATCATTATCAGACGGGAAACTTTTCTAAAGATTTTTCTATGTGGAAAAATGTCGGCGATACTTTTCTAGATACCATCCTTCCCATTTACAAAAAACGGCAGAATCTCCCCTATACCCAAGAAGACGTAGAGCGCCAATCCACTTTAAGAGCTCATTACGCGGAGTTTAATCTCGCCTATGATCGTGGGACAAAATTTGGTTTTCTCTCTGGCGGTAATCCCGAAGCAATTCTTTGCTCTATGCCCCCTATTGCAAAGTGGTAATTAAATTAATTACTATTATTTAATAAAACCTTAAGTTTTGTTATAATTATTTATAATATTAAAACTAAAGGTTATTATGGCTGCTGCAATTACTGATTTTAAAGAAATTAATCAACTAAAAGACAATTCCACTATTCCTAAGGACGAATTATCTCATTTATTAAGGGTCGCAAAGTTTGCACTTTGTAAACAAAGAAATCATATCCAACTAAACCCAAGAAACTTAGACCCTAGACTGCACTTTGTCCTCGAGATGCATTTCCCTGAGTATTCCCCATACGATGGCTACACAGCTATAGGCGAGCTGCAAAACCTTTTAAACCAAAGAGATCCGGCACCTGAGGCTGTAGCCAAGGCCCTTCAAAACGCAAACGAGCAAATCCCCGGCCTGCATGAGTATATTGGAGAGGATCCAAAGGACCTAAATACATTAAAATATAAAATTGAAACTGCTCTTCTTGGAGCATTTCATAACCTTCCAAAAGAGTTTCAAGAAAGAATCTATGGAGATGTTTATACAAATTCTTCAGGAGAGCGCAGTGACCCCCATTTTGGCGAAAATCACTTGATTGATAACTGGCAAACACTCGTTATGTGTATGGAAGATAGCATTATTATTCCTCTACCTGAAAAGGAAATCCCCGCCCTTCCTATTGACAAACCTTTTCATGGAAATGTCGATCGCGCAGATTTTGGACGAGGCAAGGCCGTAAACTTTGCAGATGACGAAACGCGTTACGCTCGCCTTCAAAACCAATCAAGCAAGATGAGAAATTATTATTGGATTTCAGAACATGATCAGAAGATAACAGGCACTCTTTCCGACTCCCTACTTATTAAACTTCCAACGGATAGGCGCCACTGTCTTCCTCTTTCTGTGCAAAATCAAATTGCAGACATTTCTGACGAGGAGCTTTTGCTTGACATTCACCTCATGGATGCAACAGACAATGCACGCCATCGAACAGAATTTTGGCGAATTCAGTTTATGATGCATAGTGTCCTATTTCCAGAAACAGCTCCTCTTTTTGAAAGAAATGGAAATAAAGATTTGAGAACAGATGAACTGAATCCTTTGCAGGTTGGTCTTTTTGAGCAATCTGGAATGAGACTTGCAAACCACATTCCCGATCACGATAAAATTCCTTTTGACAGCTTGAGGCAACAGGATCAAATTATCCACCCAGGCGGTGTCCTTTCTCCTCCTAATATGCAGGTGGAATTCGAGAGGGAACTTGCAAAATTTTATTTTGTTGCAAAGTGGAGAGATCCTGTAAAAGGGAAAAAAGCTCTTGTCTCTTTATATTATTTTGATCCGGAAATGAATCAGCACAAAGGCAGAGCGAGATCCCTGCAGGATCTGCCAGCTGATGGAGCCCTTAAGTCAGATCCCTATTACGAGGAGTTTAGAGCCCTTCTTGGACTGTCTTAATAAGCTGCTTTGCAGCATCAACAAAAAGATAGGGCAGCATGCCGTGACCTAGATTTACGATAAATCCTGGATCTTTTTGCATGCTTTTTAACAGCTCTTTTGTTTTTGTCTCAATCACATGGAATGGCGCTGTTAGAATAAGTGGATCAAGATTTCCCTGAATGGCAATCTCTTTGGGAACAAGCGCTCTTAGCTCATTCATCGGCAATTGCCAATCAAAACTTATCCCTTGTGGCTTTAACTCTGCAATCTCTTTTGCAAAAAGGCATGACCCTCGGCAAAAAAGGATCACTGGCACTTTTTTTTGCACAGCCGCTAGGATTTGTTTGAGATAAGGCAGTGCAAAGATTTGAAACTCTTCTTTTGCAAGACCTCCTGCCCAGCTATCAAAAATCTGAAGTGCATCAACGCCGCTTTCTATTTGTAGATTTAGGTATTCAATCGTAGCGTCGGTAATTTTTTGCAAAAGCACATGAAAGTGCTGAGGGTAGGAGTAGAGCCATTTTTTTGTTTTTACAAGACTCCCTTTATGGCCATGTTCCAAAATGTAGCTTGCAACGGTAAAGGGTCCTCCACAAAAACCAATAAGAGGAATTTCCAAATCTTGCTTTAAAGTTTCTATGCTCGATGCTAAAAACTGAAAAATACTTTTCGTGTCTCGAAGTTGAATTTTCTCTATTTCGTCTGGATTTTCTAATACTGGTGTTATTTGGGGCCCGGTTTTTGGGAAATTAACGGAAAATCCGAGGGCTTTTACAACATGCAATATATCTGCAAAGAGAATGGCTGCGTCTACATTTAAGATATCAACGGGAAGTTTAGTAATTTTGACAATGGAATCTTTATCGTGAAAGAGCTCGTCAAGGCTTTTGTGTTTTTTAAGAGCTTGATACTCAGGCAAATAGCGACCAGCTTGACGCATTAGCCAAACTGGTGGACGAGGCCCAAAATTCTCGCAGCGAAGTGCTTTTAAAAAAAGGTCGTTTTTCATGTGCGTGACAGAAGTTGGTTTAAGACGGCGTCTACAGTAAATCCAAACTCTTGAGTCAGATCACTCATTGGTGCCGAGAGACCAAAGCTTTCCATGCAAATAGAAATCCCCTCTCTTCCAATCCATTTCGTCCAACCAAGAGCCACTCCCGCTTCTATACTCACCCTCACTCCTAAGTCTCCATCGACAACAGATTTGATATACTCTTTATCTTGGAGCTCAAAAAGCTCCCAGCAAGGCATAGAGACAACGCGAACCTGTTTCCCCAATTTTTCAAGAGACCTTGCAACATCTAGAGCAAGTGAGACTTCAGATCCTGTCGCAAAAAGTGTAAAATCCGCTTTGCTTGATTCTTTTTTTAGGATGTAGGCACCTTTTAGAGCAGAGTCCATATTTGTTTCGGGATGCTCTGCAAGTTTTTGGCGCGATAGAACAATTGCTGTCGGGCCAACGTATTTTAGAGCTGCCATCCAAGCGCTTTTTACTTCTTTTGCGTCAGCTGGGCGAATCACATGGAGATTTGGCATCGCGCGAAGCGATGCTAATTGTTCCACAGGTTGATGTGTTGGACCATCTTCTCCAAGCAAGATCGAATCATGAGTAAATTGATAAATAACATGGTAGTTAGAAAGAGCCGCCAAGCGAATCGCATTTCTCATATAATCAGAAAAAGTAAAAAACGTTCCGATATAAGGAAGGATCATTCCTGTTTGATATAGACCTGCTGCAATTGTTGCCATTCCAAATTCTCGAATTCCAAATTTAATATTGCGCCCATTAAATTGCCCTGGGGTAATAATTGGAAGATCTTTCATCATCGTGCAATCAGAAACGGAAAGATCAGCGGAGCCGCCGTAGATATAGGGAAGTTCTTTTCCAAGAAGTTGCAATACTGCTTGCGATGCTTGTCTTCCTGCAATCGGATTTGCAATCTCGAGGTCTTGGAGTTTTTTCGTAAAATCGTTTGGAAGCTCACGTGCCGTCATTTGATCTAACTGTTTAGCAAGATCTGGATTTTCCAGCTTCCACTCTGCAAATGTTTTGTTCCAACTTGTTTCCCACTCTTCATCTTGCTTCAAACGGGTTTCAAAATAGTTAATTACCGCCTGAGGAATATAAAAATCCTCTTCGGGAAGGCCAAGATTTGCTTTTGTTGCAGCAACTTCTTCAGCACCAAGGGGCGATCCGTGAGCTTTGTTTGAGCCTTGCTTATTGGGAGATCCTTTTCCAATGATTGTATGGGCAATAATTAGCGTTGGCTTTTCTTGCTCCTTGCTAAGTTTTTGCATCACTTGATCAATTTCAGATAAGTTATTGCCATCGATTTCTAAAACATCCCATCCATAAGCGCGATATCTTGCGCCTACATCTTCTGAGCTTGCCTCTTTTAGAGGTCCGTCGAGAATAATCTTATTTG
>DAOWHK010000065.1 GCA_030641465.1 Parachlamydiales bacterium
AAAAAGATCGCACAACGCTCCAGATGGTCCCACTAACTCTTGGATTAAAATATATATTTGACTATACCGTCATAAGGCCTTATTTAGGAGCTGGCATTGTTGGATCCTATGCTCAAATACACGACAGATCCCCTTATGTCCCTCAAAAACAATCAGACTGGGGAGTAGGAGGTATTGCAAAATCAGGCCTTCTCACCTACCTAAGCGCCAGATGCTTTGTCGATTTCTTTATTGACTATACCTATCTAAAAATGGATTTTGATCACACCAAAAAAAATGTCATCTACAGCAAAGCCGACCTAAGTGGCATTTCTATCGGTGGCGGTCTCGGATATCAATTCTAACTCTACTTCCCCACTTGAAAAGCATCGACAATCAACAAAAATTCCTATATGCTAAGACCTAAAAACCAACCCATTAAAAATCAAATTTGAATAAATTTCTTTTCTGCATTCTTAGTATATTCTGCCTGTCCCTTTTTTCCTCCTGCGAAAATGGAAAGGCAATCCGAGACAAAAACATTGTTGTCGTCAGCCTTCCACCCTACGCAGATTTTGTACATCAAATTGCAGGTAAACACGTAACAGTGATTACAGCAGCGCCTCCTGGCACAAACCCCCATCTCTTTGAACCCTCCCCAAGACAAATGGCAAAAATGCAACATGCAAAATTGTGGATAGGTGTTGGAGAAGAAGCATTTGAGCAGCACACACTAAAAGCATTACTTGCCTATAATCCACAATTAAATTGGATCAATCTTTCCCCAAAGCTCCCTCATTTGGAAAGTCAATGCTGCGAAAAATCTCACTCTCACAGCTCAAAAGATCCCCATATTTGGATGTCACCTAAGCTCGCAAAGCTACAAGTACAGCTCATCACAGAAAAACTCCTAGAAACCTTTCCCGAATACAAAAAAGATTTTTTAGCTAATTCAAAAATTTTACAAACGAAACTGCAGACATTAATTACTCATATCACCAAAAAGCTCGCTCCCTATAAACACACAGGAATCATTGTATCACACCCCGCAATCGGCTACTTTTGCAAAGACTATCATCTCGTACAAATTTCTGTAGAATCTGAGGGGAAAGCCCCGCAAATCAAACGTTTGATGGATATTTTGGAAAAAGCTAAAGAGTTGCATGTTAAATGCGCACTAACCATGCCAGAATTTAACAATCAAGGAGTCACTCTCATCTCGGAAAAACTGCAAATAAAGCCCCAGCTATTCGACCCATTAGCACAAGATTATTTTCACAACATGAACTATCTAACGGATATCATAGTAGAGTCCAACCAAGGCTCCACCCATGAATAAGCCAGCAATTATTTTCAATAACGTTTCCTTTGCCTATGATCAAACTCCAGTCCTACAAAAAGGAAACTTTGTAATTAACGAAAAGGAATTTGTTGGAATAATTGGCCCAAATGGTGGAGGAAAAACCACCGCCTTTAATCTGATTATGGGGTTTCTAAAACCACAATCAGGTCACATCCAAGTTCTTGCAAAACCGCCAAAAATTGGATACGTCCCCCAAGTCACTCACTATGATAAACAATTTCCGATCTCAGCTTTAGACGTTGTACTAACAGGAGTTGTATCCAAAGTCAATTGGTTAGGCATGATCCCTCGCGAGGAAAAGACAAAAGCCGCAAAACTCCTTTGCAAAATGGGTCTTGAAAAATCCTGTAATAAACCTTTTAGCGCCCTCTCAGGTGGCCAGGCACAGAGAGTCTTAATTGCAAGGTCCCTCATTTCTGACCCTGAAATTCTACTACTCGATGAGCCAACAGCTAACATTGACCCTGGTGCCGAAGCGGAAATTATGGAAGTTATCCGCTCATTAAAAAATAAAATAACCATTCTTTTCATTTCCCATGATTTTGAAACAATTATTAAAGAAGTCGAAAAAGTTTTGATTTTTCAAAAAAAAATTACCACACTAAAGCCATCAGAAATTTGTGATCACTTTGCAATTGGCCTTTATCATGATCCAGACATTAAACATAAAATGAAACGCGATGACTAATTTATTACTACCCTTTACCTCTTTTTTCTCAGCACTTGCCACAAACTTTTTTTTACAAACGGCACTCTTTGCAAGCCTTTCCGCAACCGTTGCAAGTGGCGTAATCGGATCTTACGTCGTCTCCAAACGAATTGTATTTATTAGCGGAAGCATCGCGCACTCAGTTATTGGAGGAATGGGACTTTTTCTCTATCTAAAAAGAATATATGGCCTAGATTTTCTCGAGCCAGTTTATGGAGCACTTTTTGCTGGAATTATCTCTGCACTCCTCATCGGCTGGATACACATCAAATATAAAGAAAGAGAAGACACTGTCATTGCATCTATTTGGGCCTTTGGAATGTCTGTTGGAGTCATCCTTGTCACCTTAACTCCTGGGTATAATGTAGAATTATTAAATTATCTATTTGGAAGCCTTCTTTGGGCGAGTAAAAGCGACATCGCAACACTTTTTATGCTAGATGCTGCCGTATTACTTTTTGCCCTAATTTTTCACCGCCAACTGCTAGCGATTTGTTTTGATGAAAAACAAGCAAAGCTCCAAGGATTAAAAGTAAACGCGCTTTATTTTTCTCTTCTCATAATGATCGCAATTACTGTTGTCCTTCTCATTCAAATTGTTGGAGCAATCCTCGTTATTGCCTTCCTGACCCTCCCAGCTGCGATTGCAAATACCTTTACCCAAAAACTTTCTAAAATGATGGGATTTGCCATAATTATTGGGATAATTATCGCCTTAATCGGGATTTTTCTCTCCTATACGCTCAACTGGCCACCGGGAGCTACAATATCTCTATGCGCCACCATCTTCTACATATTGAACCTCATACGTAAAAAACAAAGTGTCAAATCTACCATAGTGCCTTAAGGAAACTCTGATTAACTCCGAAATTCCCTCCATCTATGCAATTTTAAATTTAATGCACTATATTCAATAATTACCATTTGACTTTCTTAAAAGATTTCTCTATGATAGCCTTTTTTTATAGGAGGAATAATGTACGCTATTATTAAAACAGGTGGTAAACAGTACCGCGTTGAAAAAGGTGATGTCATCCAAGTGGAACTCCTTTTAGGCGTAGAAAAAGGTCCTGTAGATTTTGATAACGTCCTCTTTTTAAACGATGGAAAAGCAGTAAAAATTGGCATGCCAAATTTGGAAAATTGCACAGTTAAAGGGGAACTTTTAGCGGAAGTAAAAGGCCCGAAAGTGATCGCTTATAAATATAAGCGTAGAAAAAGCTATCGTAGAAAAGTTGGCCATCGTCAAAAATATTCTCAAGTGAAAATACTTGATATCGTGAGTAGTTAAGGCATAAGGAGTACTGAATGTCACATAAGAAAGGACAAGGATCTAGTAGAAACGGACGCGACTCAAATGCTCAACGCCTTGGAGTTAAAGCGACACATGGGGAAAAAGTAACAGCTGGTAGCATCATTATCCGTCAACGCGGAACAAAATGGCATCCAGCAAAAAATGTAGGACGAGGAAAAGACGACACTCTTTTTGCTTTAATTGATGGTATTGTTACCTATAGAAAAGCAAAACACACCTCTGTTTCTGTTCTCCCTGCATAAGCCACTAGTTGGCTCTTAATAAGAAATCCCAATGCTCCAACCAAATATTGGAGCTTTTTTTTAATTACTATGTTTATAGATTCAGTAAAATTAAAGTGTATTGCGGGAAACGGCGGCAATGGAATAGTTGCCTGGCGCCGGGAAAAATACATCCCTAAAGGTGGACCAAACGGCGGCAACGGAAGCCCTGGCGGCAGCGTTTACCTAGAATCTGACGATCAAGTTTTTTCTTTAGACAAATATCGAAATACCGCGCATTTGAAAGCACAAAATGGTGGCGTTGGAGGCGGCAATAATCGCCAAGGAAAAGCAGGGCAAGACCTCATCATCAAAGTTCCCTGTGGAACGCTTGTCAAAAACGCAGAAACAAAAGAAGTTCTCTATGACTTTCTAAAACCAGGGGAAAAATTCCTTATCAGCTCTGGCGGAAAAGGAGGCAAAGGAAACACTTTTTTTAAAACCCCTACACATCAAGCTCCAAATAAATGCACACCTGGAAAGCACGGGGAAACCTTAACAATTGAGCTCGAACTAAAACTCATAGCAGACGTTGGCTTCATCGGCATGCCAAATGCTGGAAAATCCACTCTCCTATCTAAAATGGCAAATATTCCCATTAAAACTGGAGCCTATCCCTTCACTACACTAAAACCTAACCTCAGCTATCTCCAGTTTGATGACTACTCAAGAATATATATCGCAGACATTCCAGGAATCATAAAAGACGCTCACCAAAATAAAGGCCTCGGACTTTCTTTCCTACGCCATATAGAACGCACATCCACTCTTATCTATCTCGTAGACACCTCGGGAATTGACGGAAGAGATCCATTAACCGATTTTCTTACACTCCATAAAGAACTCGAAGCATACTCACTAGATCTCATCAAAAAACCATTTCTTGTAGTCCTAAATAAAATCGACTCAGAAGATGCACAAAAGCACCTAAAAACATTTTACAAAGATTACCCCTTTGATCAAAAAAACCTCTTTGAAGTCTCCGCACTGAAAGGCAAAGGCGTCCCCGAATTTACAACTGCCTTAAAAGCAGTCGTCCAAAAAGACGGAAAAAAATTCTAAAGTCTGACCTTGTCACTTTTTGAAATAAATCAATGAAAAGGCCTGAAGAATCATCACAAAAAGAGTCCCTACCATCAGAATATAAGTCTTATCTCTTTTTCTTATTCCTTGAATAATGCCAATTACCATAGATCCAACAGCAACAATAACAACCCAAAGATCTTTACCCAAATAGTTTGAAAAACTTTGCAATAAAAGTGCTAAAGCTATCCAGAAAAAACAAATTTTCGAATCAACATCTTTAAATTTAAATATCGCTAAAACTAAAGCAATCAAACCTACAACTAGACTACTAATCTTTATATCCATACAAAATCCTAATCATAATTTTTTAGAGAGTAATAAATAAGTTCCAGCATTTCCAAACCCTTCCTTCGAAAATTCAACCGAATAACCAATCTTTTGATAAAAAATCGGAGCCTGAAAACTCATAGTAGCAACCATAGCAAGGCTGCACTTTTTTCCCTTTCCGTAAGAATGGACCCTCTCCATTAATTGCTTACCAACTCCCTGTTTTCTATATTGCATATCCACCCAAAGTTGATCTGTATAAATCATGTGATAAATGACGGATCCATTAAGGCCTCCAATCAAGTTGCCGTTTCTATCTCGCGCAAAAATAGCAAAAGAGTACGCTTTTCCATATCCAACAGTAGATTCATTAATTTTTTGCGTTAAAAAATCAACGCCATTTTGTGAAGGATTTTCTGAAAGATCAAAATCGATACCATCTTGTTCCATAAATCCTCGGGACATGCTTGAAAAATAATCCTATGTATACACAAACCAATTCAACCTTTGGATTTTTTCCTGTATCAGACAACCAATTTTTAGACTCTCCTGTATCGCCCCCTATCCACAAATAGAAGCTGCTTCAGAGAGTCTAAACCTTGACTCCTGCCTTTGGCAAAAACCCAAGTCTTGAATCGGTATGTGTATATTTTCTACGAAAAATCCTTTGAATCCTAGGAAGAAATGTTTGCGTTAGCCAAAGGCCCTCAACTTTTATTGATAAACAATTTCCAAGCAGCATAAACTCTTTGCATCTATAACGAATTTCCAAGAAAAACTATGAGCCATTATTACGGTCAAATTTTAGATACAGCCCAACTAAATCAACTACTACCTTATATCTACTATTTGATGGATAATGGGATGGCAAGAGGGGACTTGAAAACAGCAGTTGGAATGCTCACAGTTGTGGCAATTTCTGATACTGAAGGAGCGTTCTCTATTAATGGAGAAATGAATGAGGATGCTCTGACAACATTATATAACATCCGGATTCTTTGTGAACAGTTTCTTCAGGAAGACTTAGTAGTAATAAAAGGCCCAATAAGACATCGTGTCATATTTTTTTCAATCAATGATCATAACCAAATGATTGTTCAACATAAAGATCGCCCTGGATCTGAACATGATAGTTTTGAGAAAACTATGCAAAAAATACATAAAATGTTTCCGGATGCGGTATGTCTCGGTGGCTAAAGTTCCTAGAATAGGAAGCTCTGAATAATTCTGAATTAATATTTCAGATTTATTTTCTACGAAAAACCCTTTGAATCGCAGGAAGAAATGTTTGCGTCAGCCAAAGTCCCTCAACTCTTGCTTTTAAAAAATCCCGACGCAATTTAGACTCTTTGCATAAATAACAAATTTTAAGAGTAAATCATGACCCAATATTTGGACCCCACCTTCACAACAGTCCAACTAGAGAGACTACAACCTTATATATATTATTTAATGGATCACCCTACCGGAAATTTACAAACAGCCGTCGGAAGACTCTCAATTGTAGCGATTTCTGATACTCAAGGAGCTTTCACTATTGATGGGGATGATGCAAACGAATTATTAGGCAAAATACATACACTTTGTATAGATGCGTTGCACCACAAACTCGTAGTCTTAGATAGAGGCGGAATTCGCCATCGTTACCTATATTTTGAACTCAATAAAGACAGCCAAATGATTGTTAGTAGCGAGAAAAATTTTGAGGATACGATGAAAGAAATACAAAAAATGTTTCCTGAAGTACGTCTTGGCGGTTAAGGAAGCTCTGATTAACTCCGAAATTTTAACTTTAGATTTATTTTCTGCGAAAAACCTTTTGAATCGCAGGAAGAAATGTTTGCGATAGCCAAAGATCTGCAACCTTTCGAAGAATTAAGCTATATGTCGGATAGGGATGAATAAGAGATGCGAGCTTCCTAATAGAAATATTTTCCTTAGCAGCAAGTGTAAGCTCCATAAGCATTTCACCAGCTGCATGAGAGATAATTGTTCCCCCCAGAATTTTACCAGACCATTTTTTTGTAATCACTTTAACAAACCCCGCTGTTTCTCCTGAAGTGATTGCGCGATCATTAGAAGTATTTGGGATAAAATAGATAGCGACTTTCTTCCCATATTTTTCTGTTGCTTGCTTTTCAGATAGCCCAAAACTTGCAACCTCTGGATCTGTAAAAGTAACTCTTGGAATTGCCTGTTTGCTGATTTTTGTTTTCCATGGAAGTAAAAGAGACGTAAGTACTGCGCGCGCTTGATTTTCTGCAACATGGGTAAAGTTTGCGCCATCGCGGACAACATCTCCAACGGCCCATATATTTTTCTTTGACGATCTGCCATACTTGTCTACAAAAACTCCCTTTTCATCAGCTCTAACCCCTGCTCTTTCCAAATTTAAAGTAGCAACATTTGCTCTCCTACCAACTGCTACTAAAAGAGCATCTGCAATAATTTCTTTCTTTTTTACATCGGATTGAATCTGCAGCCGAAACTTCTCATCTGCAAAACTTACTTTTTGCGTATTAAAGCCAAGGTTTAACTCCATTCCCTCAAAGAGAAAAACTTTTTCCATTGTTTGCTGAACTTCTACCTCTTCTCGGTTCAGTATATGCGAATGACGATGCACTAAAGCCACCTTTGAGCCCAACCTTGAAAAAGCCTGGGCCATCTCTACCCCGATTGGTCCGGCTCCCAAAATACATAAACTCTTTGGCACAGTTTTTAGAGAAAAAATTGTTTCATTCGTTAAATATGGAGTGTTATCTAAACCCAAATCTCTTGGAATGAAGGCACGAGAACCTGTCGCGATCACAATTTGCTCTCCAAATACTGTGATTTTTTCTCCATTTGTTTTATTAATCTCTAACCGGTGTGCATCGATAAAACTTGCGGCTCCATTTTCCGTTTTCACTCCCATTTTACCTAGAGCATCCGGCTCTTCATGTGAGCGAATCGATTTCACAATTTTTTGCACTCTATCAAACACCTGATCAGTATTTACGGAAGAAAAGTCGCCCGTTATCCCATACTCTTTTGCAGATAAAATAGCTCGTGCCCTATCTGCTGATGCAATCAGAGATTTACTTGGAATGCATCCAAAATTTGTACAATCCCCACCATAGGCTCCCTTTTCAATAAGCAGCACCGATTTCGAAGCTTTTGCAGAGCCAATTGCCACAACCAAACCTCCGGAGCCAGCTCCAATGACAATAATTTGATACTTATTTTCCATCGAATACCATTCCTAATAAATTAAATTTTATCGTACACTACTCTCATGTTTAATTTAGACTTGATTGTTTTTTTAATTATCATAGCCTCCATGGTTGGAATTGGTACATATAAATCCAAACAAGTGCAAGAAGAATCCACTTATCTCTTTGGAAAAAGAAACGTTAAGTGGGCAGCGCTTACAGCAACTCTTGTCATGACAGAGTTTAATAGTGCAACGCTTATTTCCTTCTCCTCACTTGGCTATGCAGCTGGATACTGGGCACTCCTTCTGCCCTTTATTTTTCTAATTGGGCTAACCTTTTATGGGCTTACTGTAGCAAAAAAATGGAAAAAATATGACGGCGTTTCCATTGCTGGATTTTTTAGAGACAAGTACGGCAAAAATATGGGGAAATTTGCAAGTGGGCTGTTAATCCTTGCTATGACCTTGTTTAGCGCAGCATATGTCAAATCACTCCTACTCATCTTTCAGCCCCTGTTTCCAAACCTAAACCCTTGGATACTTAGCATCTCACTACTACTTATCATCTTTTGGATGAGCCTTCGAGGAGGGCTTGGTGCGATCATTCGAACAGATGCCCTTAGCCTAATATTAATGGTTCTTTTTTTTCCGCTCGTGCTGTTTTTTATGCAAAAAGCTCCAATAATTGCTGCAGAAATTCCTCTAATTCACGGACCAGATATTCTTCCTCTGCGCTTTATTATTTCTCTTACAATCATTACCATGTTTACCTATATTCTAGCCCCATGGTACGGACAAAAAATCTTTGCTGCAAGCTCTCCAAAAGTTGCTTTTTGGTCCGTTACATCAGCCGCAATTCTTGTTTTCTTCCTATATGGAGCAGCAATTTTTGCAACAGCCATTTTTAGATCCAAAGGATATATTGCGCCATCAAATGAACAGGCCCTTCCAGTTCTCATTCAAACATGCCTTCCACAAGGTCTTAAAGGGGCAGCATACGCACTTCTTTTTGCGACATCTGCAACAACGCTTACAGGAGTTTGGAGCGCACTTTCCTCCATGATTTCCTTCGATTTTTTAAAACCACAAAAAGAAAATGCACCAACTCGCAGTATTTTATTAACCTGCCTATTTGCCTTAATTTCCCTCATCCTTGCAAACACCTTTGTTGACAAAGTATTTGATAAACTGATTTTAGCAAACATTCCAGTAGCAGCCCTTGCATTTGGACTTCTTGCCGGCTTTTATTGGAAAAAAGTAACTTTTATTGGAACTTGCCTCAGCATTATTGTTGGATGCATCGCAGGAACGCTTGCCTATTTCCATTTTGGTGAAGCTTCTGGCTATACTTGGTACTGGGCTATTTGGGGCATTCCCCTATCATTTCTAGCAGGCATTTTTGGCTCTCTCATCTCCCGTAAAAAAGTAAAGTTTGCAACATAACAGCTGCAGCTTTTCCCAAAATTCCGTCTGGAAAATCATACAAAGACGTATGAAGAGCAGGCGTTTTTATTCCAGCCCCCATCAAAAAATAACAACCAGGAACCAGCTTTAGATATTCACCAAAATCTTCCCCTGCCATTTTACAACAATCCAGCCTGTCGATCCTTTCGACTCCAGCTTTTTTTGCAGCAAAAAATGAGATCTCAGTCTCTTTTTCCGTATTTATGACTGGCACTTGAAATTCATAAAATTCTACCGAGTCACCAGGACTTAGCTCTTTCTTAATTTTTTCCTTTAAAGAATCGAGCGCCAAGGCGTCTTCATAAAAATAACACCCCACAAGCTCTGCTTTTTCGGACGTTCCCTCGCGCCAATTGCCACTATTAAATCCCAAAATATTGAGCCGCATCTTCGAAGTATTAAAATTCATGATTTTATCAATGAGTTTCGATCCAATCATTACAGGATTGATCGTATCTTTTACATTAGAGAGGTGAGCTCTTTTTCCATGAATAAGGATTTCAAAGCGACCACTTCCAGCCAAAACAGCACCACTTCGAGTTGCAAAAGCGCCAAGCTCCATCCCTGGCCAATTATGAAATCCAAAAATTGCATCAACTTTCGGAGAATTTAACACCCTCTCTTCAATCATCACCGATGAACCCTTTCCTCCCTCTTCTGCAGGTTGAAATATCAATTTTACCCTTCCCTTGATCTCAGCTTTAATCAACGGAAGAATTTTTGCAACAAGAAGCAATGTCGCCATATGTCCATCATGCCCACAGGCATGCATCACCCCTGAATGTATCGACTGATAAGCGGCCTCTGTCTGCTCTTGAATTGGGAGAGCATCCATATCTGCCCTTAGAGCAATTTTTTTCCCTTCACCCTCCCCAACAAATATTGCCACAACACCCGTCTTACCAACTCTTTTTATTTGATCATATCCATAAGCCTTCAACGTCTCGATACACAAAACGATTCAAAAATTGGGATTTTGACAAGGAAGCTCTTTTAGAATTTAATCCGGAGCGAGCGACCATTGCCGGTCGGCAAGGCGCGAGTGAGGATAAAATTCTAAAAAAAAACTGACGAAGTCAAAGCCCAATTCTTGAATCGTTTTGTGTATACAATCAATTGACCTGTTTTTTCCTCCTGAAACTTCAACTCAGGAATTTGATGAAATTTCAGGCGGAGCTCAATAGCATCTTTTAAAAAAGGTCTAATCAATTGAGAGATTTTTTTATCCATAACTCTTCTTTTTCACAAACAAAATTCTATTGATACAGAACATCAAAAGTCTCATTTAAACAATTTGGACACCTATTTGGTTGATAGCTACAGCTCCAGGTACAATTGCGGCAAATCCATAAAATTGTAGGTTTACTACATCTAGAACCCGTTTTAATATATATTCCTGATGACTCAGAATATAGCTCAGAAATCGGAATGCTATTTCCTAAATCATCAATGATATATAGCTGCTCATCTTGAACACTGACTCTACTTGGATCGAGAAATATTTTTTCATCTAGAGTATCAACAATAGCACTTTGAGCCTGCCTTAAAATAACATCCGATGTATCATCAAATGCTTGTATCAAAGAGCTCAAACCAACAATAGACATTATTAACTTAATGAGATTCCTACAAAACATACCTTTTCCTGAGTTAAAAATTCACTTACAAAGACTTGGCAATAGTAAAATAATTATTTTTATTATCCTAATGATTTGTTCGAGCTGCTCAAATCACCATGAGCATGAGCTCAAACTTTTTTTAGAAAATACAATGATTCGTCAACACGGACTCTATGTTTTGGTAGGATCAAAACCCATGATCTCCTTTAATATTGACCAAAGTAACGAATTACGTATTGCAAAACGGTTTCAAACGCGCACCCTCTGGAACATGTGGCAAAAAAATAGAATCTTTACCCTTAACTCTAAATTTTTATTCGTTGAGCGCAATTACCCCTTCGATAAACAAAGAAAAATGGGTTTATTTATTAATATTCCAACTCTGATAGAGCTTTTGAAACAACACTATGAAGCTTTTTTCAAAATCTATGAAAAGCCCTTTGACCCCGAGTCTATTATCAATGAAATAAGCGATGATCATTCACTATTTTGGTCAAAAGTTTTTCAGTCACACTACCTGCAAGGGCTGTTATATGGTTACGGAGAAGAAAACGCAAAAAGGTTTGTTAACAAAGAATCGAACGGAAATTTTCCAGACACTCATGAAATTGCACGAGTTTTCTTCAAAAAAAAGATTCAAGTTTCCGACTTGATGCTGCCAGGTATTTGTTATTATACCGAAAGCGATCAAACGATCATCAAATACAATCAAGAACGAAAAAAGATTATTGAATACTACAGCCGGAAAAATTTTTTTGAACTCACTAAAAGTTTACTAGTGGCCCCTAACTGAAAGGAATTTCTAAAAACAGCTGTTTCACAAATTCCCTGGGAACATAACATTCTCCTTCTACACAAAATCAATGACCCTCAGCAGAGCAAACAATCGAAAATGGCAGGAACCGTAGCTTGCTCATGACCTGGATCCAATCGGATTTAAAAGATTTGACTTCCAAGTATTTCTTTTCTGTATTACCGTCGATCTTTAACACTTTCTATAGAGAATTTTTCCTCATGACTGCTACTAAATTCGCTCAGTCTGAAAAACAACGCTTTAAAATGAAAGAGGGAGTTTTTCTCGTGCTAATTTCCGAAGGGCGAGTACTTTTGATTCGGCGATATAACACTGGAATTGCTGATGGGTGTCATGTGTTACCCATGGGAGGAGTAGATAAAAATGAAACCGCGATCGAAGCTTTAATCCGTGAAGCCAAAGAAGAAGTTAATATTACAGTACAATCACACTCAGTTGACTTAGTCCACACACTACATCGCATGCACCATTTGCCGCATGGAGACTCTTTTAAACAAATAGATTTATTTTTCCGGCCAAAACATTTTTCAGGGAAAATAATAAATATGGAACCACACAAATGCGATGAAGTCGCATTTTATCCCCTTAACGCCCTGCCTGAAACCACAGAAACATTCATTAGTCAGGCTCTTAACAATATTCAGTTGGGCATTCCTTACTCAGAATTTGGCTTTGAAATGGCACCAAAAAAGCAACCCACTATCAATTAAGGAGAACTTATAATGTTCCGAATACTTTTTATTACCTTGCTCCTAGGAACTAATTTTATTAATGCAGAAGAAGTGAAAATGCTCGAACTTGACATTGTTTCGTATGAAAAATTGATTCAAGGTGACTGTGATACTCTGCAGCTACTCGATAAAGCTTTGCATGAAAAGGGAGTCGTTGGTGTTCGAGGAGTACCTGGCTATAGAGAAAAATATGAACAATTTATTAAAACAGCTAGAGAATTTAGCTCTCTTTCCGAGGAAGTAAAAGAAAGTTATAAGCCAAATAGAGCGCTTGGAGAAACTTTTCTTGGATATGAAGTCGGAAAAGAAAAATTTCGTTTGCCAAGTGGAGAATGGATCGTTGATGATTTAAAAACCTCCTACTATGCACTTATTCCCGATAATATCAGGAATAAATGGCCCTTAGAGATCAATCTGAAGGAACCATTTGAATCTCTTGGAGAACTAATGGCTGATATGGGAGAGCTGATTATGCATAAGATTGGACTTTTGGGAAGCACTACAGGTTTTGAGCTGGAAGAAGATTCACGAATAGGACGCCTGCTTTATTATCGCAAAAGTGATAGTAACGACAATCCTTACTGGTGTGGTGCTCATTTTGATCATGGTTTATTTACAGTAATTCTCCCTGCTGTCTATTTTATTGATGGAGAGCAAATTTCAGAGCCCTCTGAGGCTGGTCTATTTGTTCGCACATCAAAAGATGAGCCCTTCAAAAAGGTTCCCTCTGTTGATTTGGATGTGATGGTGTTTCAAGTAGGTGAGTTTGGACAACTCGCAACAAATGACAGTATTCGCGCCACAGAACATCGTGTACACAAAGCACGAGGCGCCGTAGAGCGTTATACACTTGCTGTTTTTTATAGTGCGCCAATGGATATCCCTATCTATTCAAATTCTCTTTTAACCAATGATACGAGATATGGCGCACAATCGGGAGAGCCCTGCACTTTTCGAAATTGGCATGAAGCTAGTTTTCAACGTTATTTGGTAAAGGAAGACTAATAATCATTTTCCCAATGATTGTAACAGATTTTTAGATCGCGGATAAGCCTCATCAAATCTTCGTGAAGGACACGAGCCTTTTTAGTATATTCGCCTCCATGCTTTGTTCTATAAAAAAATCTAATCAGCCGATTTTATCAATCAAAATTTAAAGCACTATATTCCAGATTTTAGAGGAGGGAAAATACTGAACGTTCGGGCATATTGCCAATGTTCATCAGATAGTCCAAATTCCAACCGAAAGTTACCAGGATTTTCACACAGATTTTTAGACCACACTTCCATTTGTTTTGGCATAACTATTCGAGCCAGGGTTAGATGAGGGCGATAATCACTGCAAGATGCATTCAAAGGTGTGAGGCCAAAAGTTTTTAAGACATTTACCGCAGTATGATGCACCTTCATGATAGGAGAGGTTTTGTCGCCTCTTTTTACGGCTAATTCTACCCAGGTCGTTCCTTCATAAAGACCCACGCCTTCTATAAAAGAAACGCCTGCAAATAAAGGAGCGAATGTTTCGAACTTTTCTTCTGCCATTTTTTCACACATACTTTTCCAAATTTCTTGAGCAAGGCTTGGAGAATCGCAGTCAAACTGAACTACGGTGATATGAGGGGAAGATGTGCCATATGCATTGAGTAGATACTGAGGTTGATACTGGCTATACAACGCTTGTGAAACCTCTATATATTTCGCTGTTTGATCGGCCGGAGGAGTAAGAACGATAGTGTAGTGATTGGCATATAGCAAAGAAGTCCCTCCCATTAGAATGAAGACAAAACAAGATTTTAAGCAAGCACGCGCTTTACGCCCCAATACGCCAAGGAAATTCAAGGTACAGAAAATCTCACTTTCTTTCTCATGCCCTTTCTGAATATTTCCAGCTACATAAATAGCTATTTGAGAGTTCTTCACTTAAGCACCTTCTAAAATTTTCTTGAATCTTGGAACAGATTGCCCATTAAGTTCTACATTCTCTACAAACATACTAAGAGGCCTTAGCCAAATATCTTGATCACCACAAAGAGGTTGATAGACAACTACTTCTTCAAGCGTTTCACTATGGCGGCCAACAGAGATCAATTTATATCTATTCCCTTTATAGTGTTCATAGACAGCTCCCTTGATCAAAGATTTTGCCGCATCAGAAAAAGGCTTTAATTCGCCGCTTTCTTGAGGAATTGGCGGATTATAGTAGCAGCGCAGCTCCTTCATTTTTCCACCTTCCCACTGCATAAAATCTACGCCATAAAGAACTAACTCATCCAAAGTGATCTGAAACTCTAAAATACCTGTATTGCCATCTTCAAAGGCATGAATGATTTTATATTCAATAAACTTGGTTTCACTAAATTGCTTTTTTATCACACCTAGTACTTTGTCTTTGCCACGTATCCACCCCGATGCTGGATCAAGAAGAGAAAAATCGTCTGTCAAAAGAGATTCAATGCTTTCTATATCCTTTGCAGCAAAATTACGCGCAAATTGATGCATCAAAGCAGCTAAAGATTGGGTATTATTTGTAATCACAGAAAAGAACCTCCCCTAGAATAGAATTTCAGCCAAAAAAGAGTGGCAGTTTGCAGATTCTCGACGAGGGCAGTACAAATGGTACGACCGAGGAGAGAAGATGTAAAACGGCCTCTTTTTTGCTGAAATTTGGCCAGAACCAGATTTGAACTGGTGACACAAGGATTTTCAGTCCTCTGCTCTACCAACTGAGCTACCCGGCCATAAAAACAATTGCAAGTGTAGAATTAATAAGATTTCTATGCAAGAGCGAAGACTATTTTACGTGAATTTGAATCATATCCTGAATGATATGCACTGCTTCTTTCATTTGCAGGTCATCCTTTCCGAAGTTGCTCGAAAGAGAGGACTTCTTTGTTGTTTTAAGAGATTTCGATGGCGCTTTTCCATGGATCACTTTAAGAAAATAGTTAAAGTTTTTATCGTTGCTAAGCCTTTCTTTACTATTGCTCTTTAATTTCCCGAGCATTTTTCTCCAGTCTGTATCCCTTGGTTGTAAATAAGGAACGCTTGGCGCTGCAATATTTTTATTAGATTTTAGTTTCAAACTGTGCATGGAAGTGACAACACCTCGATCTAAATGATCATTTGTAAGGGGAAATTCCAAAAATCTTTCCCCGATATTGTAAGGAGAAAAAACCGTAGGAACAACAATATCCGCTTTTACACCATTAATTTGAGGAGATTTTCCAGACGCTGTATAATACCTACCAACTGTCACCTTAAAAAAGGACTTTGCGCTCGCGTTTGTAAGCGTTTGATACTGCATAGATCCTTTACCATAGGTTCGATCATCCCCAACAACTAGCGCAACACCATAATCTTGCATTGCTTGAGCAATAATTTCTGAGGCAGATGCGGACGCTTTTGAAGTAAGAAGTATTAATGGTCCGTGATAAAACTCCCGGCCATCCATATCACGATTATAACTCATTTCTCCATCTGAGTATTTTGAGACCACAATCACGCCGCCATTAATAAACATGCTAGCAACCTTAACAGCTTGATTCAGAAACCCTCCCGAATTCTCACGAATATCAACAACAAGCCCAAGCAGCTCCCCCTCTTTCTTTAATGCTCTTAGAGCACTTCGCAAATCTCTATCAAGGCTCATGCTACTGCCATTATCATAAAATCCCGGCATCACAATTTTACCAATAATTCCACTGCCAAATTTTTCTGAGGTAAAGCTAAGACGACCATCACTCATAATGATTTTTTCCCGCCGCACTTTCACTTGATAAGACTTCTGACTTGATTCTTTTTCTCGAACAAACCCGAGCACAGCAGTCGTCCCCTCACTACCCTTTAGTTGATCTAAAACTTCATAAAACGACACTGTTTCCACAGAATTACCGTCAATTTCCACCAAACGATCTCCAATTTCAATCATTCCCGTACTGTGAGCCGGCCCTCCTTGTATAAGATCAGCAATGAATATTCCATCATAGTCTTCACGAAGAGTGACTCCAATTCCTTGAAACTGCTTTTGTAAACTTGCACGAATTTCATACGCCTCATCAGGACTATAATAGCCCGAGTGTGCATCTAAACTTCTAGACATCGCTTTTAAAATATTTAAAGTTAAATAATGCTGAGCAATCCGGGGAGCATTTTCCCCCTCAAGATACGAATCCTCAAAATGCACTCTTTTTCTTTCCCATAATTGGAACATTTTTTCCTTAATCTCGGAGCTTAATGTTTTTAAGGATTTTTTACGTCCTTGATATTTAAGCACTTCAAGAAGATGGTAATAATTTCGCCTCTTCAGCTCAGTAATACTATCTGCATAGTTCATCAGTTGTTTATTACTGATGTTCTTATTTTCCACCTGATTACTTGAAAGCATTATCTCTTCATTTTCTTTCCGTATACGCCGATGACGCAAAATAGCACCCTGAATGACTCCATTTAAGTCTTCAAAGGTCTTGTAATCATTTTGATAATAACCATCAATTACCTGCTGAACCTGTCTATTTGAAAGCTCTAAAAAAGGCTGAGCCTCTTTTTTTAATAAATAAATTTTGTCTGGATCGAATTGCTGAATATAGAGCTTGATCGATCGTCTAACAAGAAGCGGAGAAAGTTCTTTGTTTTCTACGTGAAGACGAAACATTTCATCCATCGTCTCCTGAACATCAAAGTAACTTAAATAGCGCTCAACAGAGATAAGGGTGGATGCAGTAAATAAAACACTACAAAGCAATATACTCCGGCAGCTCCTTAACAGGAGCTTTCGAAAATTTCTAGAATTATTGTTTAATCTGTCCATTTACCTATCCGTCTAAAGTTCCGTATATTAAAAAGTATATTTCTCCACTGGTTTTCCACTCAAAAAAAACAAAAGAGGACTCCTCTTTTGTACACATTATGAATGTTGAAAAATCCAATTCTAAGTTTTTTTCACTCTTTTCATCAAACTTTCACTCCAGTAAACCTCTTATACTCAATAACGTACAAGCATGTAAAGTTGCTAAATTTGACAGAAAATCTTCGAAAATCGTAGTACGTGACTTTCGATAGCACTCCTATATTCCAGATAATAAGGTTTAATTTATTAATTGAAATATATTATTTA
>DAOWHK010000209.1 GCA_030641465.1 Parachlamydiales bacterium
GAAAGAAACGGGAGTTTTTGAATCGATTTTATAATAAGTCCCTTTAACAAGGATGTCATGTTCATATTCTTCCATGAGCATTAGCGCCCCTGTATGATAGTAAGCAAGACTTATTCCATGTTTTTCATTTTGATGCATCTCCTTTTCACTCTCAAGCCGCCCCTCTTTATCCCACGTCCTAACCTTTCCACTGACTTGACTCATTCGCCAAGTTATACAAATCTTAGGGCTTGGATCCTTCCCACTTTTTGTAGAATAATAAATCCACTCTTCCCCTTCCTTTTCTCCATCTACAAGAAAAAATTTTGACTGCAAAGCTCCATTTGGGAAAAATTGACGCACAACACCACTAGGTGCCCCCTCTTGATATTCGCATAAGCAAATCAACTTTCCATTTTCATACTGCGCATGAAGACCTTTTCCCTCTTCAATCTGATAAAGGAGTTTGTCCTCAAAGTCAAAGTAGCGCCCATCTATTAATAAATTATTTTCATAACGCTCAGTAAATTTAGGTATTTCCTCATCCCCTTCAAAAAAAGATTCTCCCTCTAAAACACCTTTTACATAGTTCGATTTACCAATGCACTCTTCCTTGCTATCATAAATCTTTACTTCACCATCGATTAAATCATTGGAATAGGGAATGCTTTTATGTAAAGCTCCATTTGGGTAGTAATAGTGCGAAGTTTTTTCAAGAAGCCCTTTTTCATAAATAATTTCCGCAGTCAATTCCCCTTTTTGATTCCAGGCAAGGCACTTTCCATCAAAAATCCACTGATCCTCTGCGCCCTCTGCTAAATTACCAATGCCTTCAATAACACTTGCAAGGAGTTTTTTCTGCCCATTTGGAAACCATTCTTGATAAAGCCCATTGGCCCTGCCGTTTACAACATCAAGCATCTGATAAATAAGGCCATTGTCATGGTAACTTGTTAAAATAGATGCCGATTTCCCCTCTTCATCAGGCTTATAAATACGGACTATTCTTTTGTATGGCTGTGGATTTAAAAAATTCACCTTTTGATATTTGGCAATCCTATCTTCTGCACTGATTGTTTCATTAAATCCATTCCGATCAATCAGTTGGATGCTCATCATTTTTGGGGAGTGTTCAGAATATCTTGCGCACCCTATAAAAAGCATAGGAAGCAGTAAAAAAAATAATTTATTCATGAGAATATTATATCGCTTCCCTCTTGATAATATCCATAGTTAACCATAACTTCTCTTGGGCTTGCAGATCTTTTTTCCAAGATAAATCAAAAGACTTGATCAAAAGCTGTGGCCTATTTGGAAATGGAGAAAAACCGTCAATACAAACCCCTTCCACAATCGCTAGCACCTTTTTTAAATCCATCATTTCTACTTCGGCAGGGCGCATTTGCTTTAGCTCAATTTCTTCTATGTTTGCTTTTGACTCTCTTGCAATTTCTGTAAACTGCATGGTATTTTTTTCCTCAATAACGCGAGCTAAATGACTCTTAATTTCCTCACTTTGGTTTAAGGCCGGATTCTCTGATACTGTTTCTAAAGTCTTTTTTAAAGAGGTAAGTAAAGAAATGGACTCAAGATATTTCTCAACGTAATAATGATCAACATTTTGAAAATTATTCAAAAACTCCCGCTTTTCTCGCTCCTGAAATATTCGTCTATTCACATGTAGCTGCAAGTGCTCAAAATCTATGGACGCCCTACTTAATGCAAGGGACCGTGAGTAATACACAAAAGCGGCTGCGCCAAGTGGACAAAGAGCGATGAGTAAAAAGAGCAAAGCATAAAGCGGCCTTTGGAACCAACACACCTCGCTTTTTTTATTACTTAGTATAGAACGTAACATGATACCCCTTTTGCTCCCTATTCCATTTAATACCCGATTTTTGATCAATCACTTCTTCTTCTTCTAAAAGTGCTTCATAAAATTCCTTTGCAATAGCTCCACTTTTTGCTTCAAAATCAAGCGCCACTCTTACCTGATAAAGCTCCTTTGGAGATTTAAGTTTTGGATACTTTTCTAGGTTGTAACTGATCCGTTTAATAGAAATTCCATTTTCAAGTTTTGGATGGCTCCCAAGAAAAACAAGAAGATCAGAAACTTTTGGAGGGGTTTTATAAAAATTTGCAGAATCTACATTTTTTTGCATTTTCTTCTTCAAATAAGCAAGTTTTCCCCTTAAATCTTTTTGCTCAAAAAGGCTTCGATCTTCAAAGCCTTTTTCAAGCGCAAAATGAGTAATCTCTTTTTCCAGCAGACTCTCTTGATAAAACATCTTTTTTTCTGCAAACAAAACAAAAATCCCAGAAAAGAGCAAACAAAGAAGAGCCCCAGAAAAAATCTTTCGTTTAAGCTTTTTTTTCTGCCTAGGATGCATCTGCCGTCCCTTTCTAAACTGAGCACTCTTTACATCTTCTGAAAAAGCATCAAGACCGAGTCCAATCGGCACTGCATATTGCTGAAGTTTTTTAAAATCTATCCCTAAATAAGATTCACACTCAATCAAAGCCCGTCCCTCACTCTCCATCATTTCTTTGATAAATGAGGCCTCATCTATAAGCCCTGTTAAAAGAACATCGGAAACGGAAAGTCCTTGCAATAGAAAAAAAACAGCTCGATCCACTTGCTTTTTATACTGGTCATGACTTTCTTGCAGAGCTCCCATAGGTACAGAAACAGAGCTCCCTATTTCCCCACTTTGCATTAAGACAAATGTTGTGCTCTTATGACTTACATGAACAATCAAATAGGTAGATTTTTCAGGAGCAATAAGCTTTCCAAAACGGGTTAATGCATTCACCTCTGAAGAAACTCTCTCAGGATCAATCCCATACATGCGATACTTTTCTAAATGCTCCTGAAGCTTTTCCTTGGAAAGAGCAAAAAAGCAACTCTCTTCTTTTCCATCAAATGGAAGAATAATCATTTCTGCAAGAGGAAAGGGAAGTCTCGTTTCTAATTGAAAGGGAAGAGTTTTTTGAAAAGCACGCGTATTTTTGAGCTTCATCTTTACTTTGCGAATCAAAAGATCTTCGCTAGAAATCCCAGTTACAGATTCAAAATTTTTCTTAGCACATTTAGATGCAATAGTTGTCTTGGCATCAACCCCAGGCCTGTCTATTGGGATCGTATCAAGCCGTTCAATGGAGATTTTTCCTCCATTTTTCGACAAAAAGACCCACTTGACTTTGGAGTTATCTATTTGAATTCCAACAATCTGCATGAAAAGCTACCTCTAACTCACTAAAAAAGAGTTCATTATAACCCTGAATATGTTATGATAAAACGATTATGATAGCATACATGATACATTTATTATTTTTAAGTTATACGATGATGCTTTTTGCAAGAATCATCGGATCGTGGTTTCCAAAATTTGCCCATACTACGTTTATGCGGTTCATTGCGCACTACACCGATCCCTACTTAAATCTCTTCCGTCGATTCATTCCTCCAATTGGAGGCGTACTGGACCTTAGCCCCTTAATTGGATTTTTTGTTCTCCGCTTCGGGGAAAGACTGGTTCTTGGCTTCTTTAGATGAAAAATTTGATTAAACCCCTAAAGCTTGGATCCCTCACCTTAAAAAATAATATCATCTACGCGCCGCTTGCCGGCTGCTCCGATGTGCCTTTTCGGCAAATGTCAGCGCTCTACTCACCTGGACTTATGTACTGCGAAATGGTGAAAATGGACGCGCTTGTAAGAGATGATAAAAACACCTTTAGAATGCTCGATTTTGAGCCATGCAACGTGCCGATTGGAGCACAACTTTGCGGCAGCAAAAAAGAATTAGCGGCCCCATCTGCTCGCATCATCGAAGATCTAGGATTTGATGTGATCGATCTAAATTGCGGATGCCCTGTCGATAAAGTTACAAAAGATGGAAGCGGCTCAGGGCTATTAAAAACTCCAGATCTGATTGGAGAAATTCTAACAAACATCGTTAATACCGTGAGCATTCCAGTCACCGTAAAAATCCGTATTGGCTGGGATATGCAATCGATCGTTGCTGCAGAAGTCACAAAAATTGCAGAGCAAGCCGGAGCAAAAATCATCTTTATCCATGGAAGAACGCGCGTCCAAGGATATAAAGGCCCCGCCTGCTGGGATCTTATTCGAGAATCAAAAAAAGTCGCAGAAAAAATCCATGTTGTCGGAAATGGTGACATCTTTGACGGAAACGCTGCCATCAAAATTTTTAACGAAACAAATTGTGACGGAGTGCTTATCTCAAGGGGGACAATGGGAAAACCCTGGATTGCAGAAGATATCAAAAGAGCCTGCAACAACCTTAATCCTCTAGAATTTTCTGGAATTGAGTATCGAGACATTCTCCTAAAACACATGGATTTTATCACAAACTACAACATCGAAAGACGCGCCATTTTAGATATGAGACGTGTTGGCTGCTGGTATTTTCGAAGCCGGCCTGGCACAAAAAAGCTGCGTATGGCTATTAACCAAGCAAAGTCTCTTCAAGAAATCCATGATTTAATAAACAACTTCGACTGGAATGCAGATGAGCAATAAAGTGATCATCACAGTACATGGCCATGTTCAAGGAGTCTGTTTTAGAGCCTCTGCAAAAAAACATGCAGAAGCACTTGGACTCTATGGCTATGCGCGTAACCTCTCAAACGGCGCAGTCGAAATCTGTATCGAAGGCTCAAAAGATGATGCCATAAAACTACTTGAGCTCATTAAAAAGGACTTTCCAGATCACACTATTTCTCGCACTACCACCACAACACGTGAAACGCCCGAAGCATTTACAAATTTTATAGTTAATTAAATATTTACTAATAAAAATTTAAATAAAAAAAAACCAACTATAATTCATCGATGTAAATTTCAAACCAGATTCTGTATAAATAAAATGCAAAAACACTTTCCTGGTTTTGTAACTTGGATGAAACTGGTTCTACAAAGTAGGACCAGAATCGCCAAGAGACAAACCAGGAAAAGGGTTAGATTTTTGATGGCATGGATTGATCTTTCACGTAGACAGTACAAGTTGTACGACAAGTGAAAGATCAATCCATGCCATCAAAAAGATGATCTTTGACTAAAAGAGCTTGTTTTTAACCAGATCTTTTAGAAATAGAGCTGCGCGGAAAAAGTTACCCCATGCATAGACACGTCTTCTGAAATACTCTCAAATCGATGAGAGGAATATTCATACGTACGAAGCATTTGATTTTGCCTAAAGAGGTATTCTGCCTCATAACTTACAGACAAATTAATATAGTTTTCTTTCGTATTAATATACCTGCCCCAATCTAGACCAAATTGCATATGCGCTGTAGGGGAAAATTGATGCTTATTATCCTCAATGTCAATACTCACATAGCAGTTATTACTCAGTCTTTCTCGGTGATCGACATCAAAAAATCCATATAATAGAGCGCCATCAATCATGCCATGAATATGAAAATGATCTCCAAGATGCCACCTCGTTGTAACTCCAGCTCTCGGACCAATTCCCCAAAAATCACATTCATCTTTGATATGCACAGTATTTGCCATTAAATACTCGCCGCCCGTGTATCTCACTAGTTGCCCCTGATCAAGCCATGCATTTTTCACAGCAATAAAAGGTCTTATACCAAGCTTTGAGCTTAGAAAAAAATGACGACCAAGCTCTAAATCGATATTATCATACTTAAACGAAAATTGGGATCTAGCGCTTTTTACAGTATTAGCGGTGACAATCCCACCTTTAAGGGGAATCGTCGAATCTGCACACCCAGAAGAGACGGACTTTGACCCGGAAGAATGAAAGCGAGTATAAGCTAAATAAAGGTCCCATTCATCGTGATGAAAGTTTTTTCCAACCCCAAATCGAAATCCAAAATCCCAATCAAAATCCATTTTTTTGATTCTTCCCATTAACGGAAGCGAAGAAGTTTGAGATCGATTTGAATAAGCAAATTCGGTTCCAGAAACTTTTGGATGAAAGTAGAGCAAATCGGCATGAATAAAAACCTGCTTCCCATAAATTTTTGGATTTGCAGAAGTGGCCGTAATTCCTTCTGTTTCAAGAGCATTGATTGAAGAGAGTTTTGCAACTTGCAGCTCAAGTTTTTGCACCTGAGCCTCTAATTCCTCAAGTTTTGGGGACTCAAACAGGGCATAAGAAGCATTGTGAAATACAAACAAACAAATGATTGTAAAAAAACAACGTTTCACTTTTTAACCTTAATATAAATACACTCTATTAGGTTTTATTTACCATTAATAACAAATAAAAGCAAAGCATCAATAAAAGAAATCATGTTTCTCATAAAAAATTAACCGTTAAGCACTTAGAACTTTACCGCAATCTAGTTTACTTCGAAACAATGATATGTTTTACGTCCTGATAAGCATAAAAAACACCCAATAAACAAACAAATGCACCTACTGTAAGCGTCAATGATGCTCCATAGGATTTACATAATACACTGCCTAAAAAAGGAAAAACCGCACCCCTGACTCCTGCTAAAAACAAATTCGCCTGAGAAAAATGAATACTGCTGTGATTTTTGGAAAAAGATAGAGGAGACAAACTCCATACAAGGCGACTTCCTGCCTGAGCAATCCCATACATAAAAAATGCAACATACAAAAATAGCAAATGAACCTTTGCAAAAAGCAAAAGACAAGGGAAAATTGTAAAGCCAATTAGCACAGGACCTAGCAGCTCATTGATATGTAATCTTTGAAAGAGTCTCTTCCAAGGGTACATGGAAACCATAACTCCAAGGGCCATAAAAACAAACCGCGCAAGGGTAATATCGATATAATTAAGCTCTAAAACCTCCACATAATAAATCGAAAGCGATGGAGCCATTAACATAAGCGCCCCTCCTCCAATCATAAACACAATCTGAAAGCGCCGAACATCGGGGCGGTCCTTAAGCAACGTAATACTCATCTTGAGAGGCTTTTTTCTATCCTTACATACAGAATTTAGATCCATCCCAACCACTTCTGGAATCCTATGAAGAAATACTAAGCAGCTTAAGCCAATAAGAGCAGAAATCATGATAAGAAAACTCAAATAGTGTGCATCCTTATCAAGCAAATAGCCAAAAGACATCCCAAAAACAGCGCTGCAAATAAACCCCATGACAAATGAGAGCGAAAAAGCATTCTCTCTCGATTTTTGCGAAATCCTATGCTTAACAATTTCAAGCCATGCAGGAACCCCAGCCTTATGAAAAAGCTGAAACAACGCAGCAGATGCCATGATAAGCCATACATTTTTTGTATGAGAAAAAAGCAAAAAAGGCAGATACGCAAATACGCAAGCAAGTTTTACATTTATTAATAATCCATTTGTATTACGGCTGTAAAAAGCGCTCCAATAAGGAGCAATAACGGAAAAAATGGGTCTTAATGAAATAAAAATTGCCAGCTGAATCGGCGTTGCGCTTAGATCATGAATCAAAATAAAAGGAAGAAGCGAATAAAAAGCTACGATCGGTTCCGATAAAATATGTAAAAAAAAGACAGCGCGTTTTGTCCGTTTACAGTCATTTTCCTTCGATGAAGTAAGGTCGATCATAAGGGTTTTATTATCAAGTCGTGACAGCGTTCATTTTCGCGGAGTATACATTTTTTATACTTTCATGGAATATGCAAAAGGAGAATTAATGCGAAGTATTATCATTATTTTTATCGGATCTTTCCTCTGCAGCATACCTGTTTACAGCGAAGAAAATACAGCAGAAATAACTGTTGAAGCAGATGATACACAAGATAACTCTGAAAAAGGATAGTTTGAATCCTTTTATGAATCTTTTGCAGAAAACGCGATCTCAAATCCCGATTTTGATAAAGATATCAGCGATAAATAAACACTTTACTTTCTGGGAGTGTTGAAAACGTCCATTATTAAGTCTTTGCCGCTCTTTTTATCAA
>DAOWHK010000183.1 GCA_030641465.1 Parachlamydiales bacterium
CTATGGAAAGTGCTTCACCTTGTTTTGGAAGTTCGAAGAAATCTTCTCGAGCAATATTTTCTTTAAAGGAGACGATTTGCTTTTCCATTGCTGATTGCAAAATAGGAGTATCAGTAGATGATGTATTGGAAGCGCCACTTGAAGAGGCTTTTTCCTCTGCTTTACTAGACTCTAATTTATCTGAGTTTGCCCCTGAGCTAGATGCAGAGGAGGCTGCAGCCGCTCCGGCAGTTGCTGCTGCGGCGGTAGCTGATGATGCTGCTACAACTGCTATTGCGATGACTCCAACTGCAACAATGACTACAGCGCCTATGATGATTTCTTTCTTATGTCTTTTAAGAAACTTTTTGGTCTTTTTCCAAGATTTACTAAAACTTCCGCAGTACACGATATCGTAATTTGAATAGCCGTTATATGTAGCTGGAATCAGCATGTATTCATCACTTGTAAAATAATCAAATTGAAATGTGCTATTGTTTTCATTCATCAACTCATAGATGTCTTCTTCGAGGGTTATTTCCTCTTCAAATTCACCCGGAAGAATACCCTCTCTTGCTAAAGTGATTAAATATTCATTAACTTGCTCAAGCTGCGCAGACGAGTATTTTTTCTCAAACTCTCCTGACTCTAGTTCATCTAGCATGAGCAATATTTCATCATAAGTTGTAGGAGGAGTCCAAGATTCAAAATTCACTATGGAGATATGCTGCAAATGGTTTTGTGGGAAAGCAAGAAGTGAAGGGGTTATTGCGAGCATGATTAAATGGATGATAGCTCTTAGCTTATTCATAATATTTCCTAATATTTTTAAAAAACAAGATTCAAGCATGACTTTCTATTGAAGTCAAGAAAAGAGGTTGGCAATATTGTTATCCAAGCCGACCATATTTGGTGGGAAAATATCCCGGATCTCTATGATCCCTTAAGGTAAAGCGACCGATTCATATTTTTCTGTAAGTACCTGACGAAAAAGATAGTTTTGAAAATTTTATTTAATGTTAATACCAGGAAAAACATGCATAATAGCAAGTTTGATTATGGGAATTCTATATTAGTTAAATCTGATTTAGGGAGTTTTATTAACTGTTTTCCACACCCCTGGCGAGTTCTATATGATACATCAAAGGCCTAGGTTGCGTTTTACATCCTTCCAGGACACTGTTCCTCGTTTCTTTGTGTCAGCGAGAGCATTTTTTGCATCCTTGAGATCCATCTTATCCTCCAAGGCCTCGATCATCTCAAGGTCATCAATAGGAACGATTGCAACGTGTTGCTTCCCATTACGCGTAATGACAACCCGGTCTCCTCGGAACGCAACATCATTGGTGACATCCGTTAATTGAGCGCGAGCATCTGAAAAGGTAATCTCATGAGTCATATTTTACTCTCCTATTTCCAGAATTGTACAATTTGTACAATTCGTACAATTCTTAAGCAAGGGAAAAGGTAGCTTGTAAAGTAGCTGTTTTATCTGACTGCATAAAGAGTAAAAGAAGTTTTCAGGATTTTAAAAAATGGGACAGATTCCATCGAACACTAAAAACAACTACTTTTAGCTGGATCTAGAATCTCCAAAGTTTACGAAACATTGTAAAACCCTATCAGTTCTGATTAGGGTTTTTTCTTAAAAAGGATTATGGGAAATTTGGTATTGTTCTTACCATAAATTCGTCAAACAGTGGAACCGTGAAAGCGATGTAGCCATAAGATGGACTATAAATCATTCCTTTTTTCATAAGGTTTGCTCTTACAGGACTCAAAGTAGATACTTTTGAATCGAATTTATGAGCAATATCAGCCACTTTATATGGCCCTTTACCAAAAGAGGCCATTATTCTCAAAAAATCCTTCTCTTTTGGTGTCAATCTGTCAAACCGAACCTTGAAAAAATTATTATCCAACTGATCAATCACATCAGCTGTTGCTTGATGGACAACTTTTAGGGTGATAGGACTTGATTCAGCTAGATTCCATGCCTTATATCCCCATTCTTGAAGAAAATAGGGGTAACCTTTTGTATGCTCATAAATCTTTTCTAGCACACCTTTTTCAAAATCTACTGATGCTTCATATGCAGGATCTCTTATAGCTTTATAGGCATCTTCTCTTGACAATTCTCCGATGTTAGGAAAGCTGAATAACCTCTCAGCATAAGACTTTGATTCCCCTGCAAGCCCTGTTAAAACGGGAAGACCTGCAGCGAGCAAGAGCATGGGAAGTTGTCTTTGTTGTAATTTATGCATGGCCATTATCAATGCACCCAATTCTTTAATGGAAAGGTATTGAATCTCATCTACCAAAATCGCTACAGCGCAATCTCTGTCGACAGCCGCTTCTGCCACAGCAATAAATAAC
>DAOWHK010000010.1 GCA_030641465.1 Parachlamydiales bacterium
CTCCTTGACGAAGTTCGTGGATAATTTGTATACGCTCAAGGGTTTCAATATCAGAGTGGAGATATTTTGCTTTTACGCCAATTTCTGTAAGGTATTTTGTGAGATCTTCTGAGAGTTTTTTTGTAAGAGTTGTCACGAGGACGCGGTTGCCTTTTTGCGTTTCTATCCGAATTTCATCGAGGGCATCGTCTACTTGATCCGTTGCGGGTCTAACTTCAATGATTGGATCAAGAAGTCCTGTTGGGCGAATAATTTGCTCAGCAACGTCGCCGCCTGACTCGTTAATTTCCCATTCGTTTGGTGTTGCAGAGACGTAGATTACTTGAGGAATCCGTTTATGAAATTCTTCGAATTTTAAGGGACGGTTGTCATAGGCAGATGGAAGTCTAAACCCAAAATCTACAAGAGCATTTTTTCGTGCGCGATCTCAATTGTACATAGCATGAATTTGAGGAAGAGATTGATGAGACTCGTCGATAAAATATAGTGCATCGGATGGAAAATAATCGAGAAGACATGAGGGGGGATCACCTGAGCTTCTTTTACTAAAATGGCGCGAATAATTTTCCACACCTTTGCAGTAACCAATTTCTTTGATCATCTCTAAATCGTAACGCGTGCGCTGGTTAATTCTTTGTTTTTCCACAAGAAGATTTTCTTTTTCAAAGTGAACTAATCTTTCAGCAAGTTCATCGCGAATGGTTTCAATGGCTCCAACGCGTACATCTTCAGGGGTAACGTGGTGAGATCCGGGAAAAATTGTAACTTGATTAAGTCTTTCGAGTACTTTTCCAGTGAGTGGATCAATTTTGCTAAGCCTCTCAATTTCGTCTCCAAAAAATTCAATGCGATAGGCGATATCTTCTTCGTAGGAAGGGAGAACTTCTAAAACATCCCCTCTTACGCGAAATTTTTTACGAGAGAGTTCAAAATCGTTGCGTTCGTATTGGAGCTCTACAAGATGGAGCAAAACATCATCTCTACGATGGTTTTCTCCTTTTGTGATGACAAGTTTCATCTTATCAAAAAATTCGGGACTTCCGAGACCATAGATGCAGGAAACGGAGGCTACGATGATTACATCATCTCGCTCAAGAAGGGAACATGTTGCGTGAAGGCGCATTTTGTCAATATGATCATTGATTGCGAGATCTTTTTCAATATAGGTGTCTGTTCTTGCGATATAGGCTTCAGGCTGAAAATAGTCGTAGTAGGAAACGAAATATTCTACGGCATTTTGTGGAAATAGACCTTTAAATTCTTGATATAGCTGCGCTGCTAAGGTTTTATTATGAGCAAGTATCAGTGTTGGTTTTTGGACCTTCTGAATCACGTTTGCCATCGTAAAAGTTTTACCAGAGCCTGTGACACCAAGAAGCACCTGCGCTTTTTTTCCAAGCTGCAATCCTTCTGTGAGTTTTTGTATGGCCTGAGGTTGATCGCCGCTTGGGGTAAAATCTGTTTTAAGCTTGAACATACTGACTAATAAGTGGTTTTAATACTCCTGATTGTTGAAGCAGTACTAGAACAACCACAAAGGCAGAAAAGAGCATCAAACTAAGCATCAAAATCTTAGCTTTTTTTGTTTGGTAGAATTTGGGGGTTTTAAGCTTCCATGCCATCATTGATGGTAAGAAAATAAGAAGCACTGCAACAAATGCTCCAGCATATTGCAAAGCAAGGATAAAACCTCTTTGATAAATAAAAACAAAAAATAAAGGTGGCACAAAGACAAGTAGACATGCAAGAAGTCTTCCTTCCCAACTTTTTTTGATTTTTAGTCCATCTGTTAAGAAATCAGAAAGACTTAATGAAACTCCTAAAAATGAGGTCACAATTGCAAAAAACATGAAAAATCTCGCGCCAATTCCAATCCATTTTTGCTGCAGCATCATCACAAGTGGCTCTGTGGAAGGAACACCGAGTTTCCATGCATGAACAAGACTATATTTTCCCTCAAGGGGTACAATGCCAAGAATCATAACCTGCCAAAGTAAGTAAATCACAAGTGGCACCAAGCTACCGATCAAAAGGGTTAACCGCAGATGTTTTTTATCGTGATTCATATACGTTGTGAGCGTTGGAATAATGATGTGATAGCCGAAAGAGGTAATAACTACGGGAATGGCAATGAGTGATGGCGCCCAATCAATGTGTAGGAGATTTTCTGCCTGAATGTGCGAGGGAAGCACTCCTACAAGAAGTAGATAAGATAGCACTAGGCCAAACATCAATAATCGATTGATAAGATCGACGCCTAACGTGCCAAGATAAACAAATCCACCAAAAATTAAGGGGAGGGCAAAAGGACCTAACCAAGCTGGGATAATCCAACCTGTAATATCTTCTATTGCCGAGGAAAAAACAGGTACACTTCCTGCAATGTATGCTGCAAGAAGGGAATAGAGAAGAAGGATATAAAACACCCAAGCAACAATTTTCCCCCAAAGCCCGAGCGTTTTATGCGTCATGGAAATAAGGTTTGGCTCTCCTTTAACAGCAAAATTGACATCGAGAAAAAAATAGGCTGTTGCGAGCATGACAAGCCAGCAAACAAGGAAGATAAGAATCGATGGAAAAAATCCTACAAAGGACGTAAGCACAGGAAGAGCAAGCATCCCCGCTCCAATTGTCGTTCCTGAAACGAGAAGAATACCTCCAAGAAAATGATTGAATTTTACCACTTTTTACACTCCGTTAAGGATGAGGGAAAATACTGAATCCAAACATGGAGGTCAGTTGATAGAAAAAAATGAAAGACGCAAAAAGGAGGATTAAGACGAGTACAGGCTTGCCTCCAATAACAAGCTTTGGCTTTTCCATCTTTTTTACATACCTCCCTTTCCAAACCATAAGTGCTGGAAGTATTCCAAAAAGAACTACCGCACAAATGCCTCCTGCGAAGTTAAGAGCTTTGAAGAAAATCTGTGGGTATGCAACAGAAAATACAAGTGGCGGCAAGAGTGCTAAGACACATAATCCAATGTGCTCCCTCTCTTTACGTGGAAGCTTAAATCCATCGCGTAAAAAATGAACAATGCTAAGTGTTTGCGCAAGAAACGATGTTAATATTGCGAAAAACGCCAAAGTTTGCGCAAAATATCCAACATAGCTCGATCCTAAAAATTTCATTAATGCTTGAGCGGCATCAATATCATTGATATAACTTGCTAAAATCCCCCTAGAACCTCTAACTGGAAGAACTCCGAGCGTGATCACTACCCAAATAATATAAATAAAAAAGGTGAATACAGATCCTAAAATAATGGCTTTTTTAACGCGCTTAATATCTCCGTTCATGTACTCGGTAAGAGAGGGGATCATATTGTGAAAACCAAATGAAATAATCAGCACTGGAAGGGCAAGTACTGCGTATTTAGGCTCTGCATATTCCAAAAGTTTTGGATGAATATACTGCATTCCTAAAACGACAAGGCAAACATAGGCGATAATTTTCCCTACCATTAGCCCTCGATTGAGTAAATCAACAGGTTTCGTGCCTAAATAGACAACCCATCCAAAAAGAATTACAAAAAAGAGCGTTCCGGCCCAATCGGGAAGGCTCAAGGCAAACGCATGCGAGGAAAAGGAGGCCGTATGATTACCACTTAGAGACATATAAGCGACAAGCAGCGCATAAAAAAGAAAAAGATAAAGAAACCAGCAGATAATTTTTCCAATAGGGCCGAGTGTATGCTTCACCATAGAAATGAGGTTAACAGGACCATCAAACCAGCTATTTACTTCAATTAATAGCAGGGCTGTTGTTGTCATGAAAAGCCATGCAAGAAAAAACATTACAAAGGATGGAAAAAAACCAGCAATTCCAGTCAAAATAGGGAGAGCAAGCATTCCTGCTCCGACGCAGCTTCCCGTAATGAGCAGCATGCCACCAAGTACACTTCCTGATTTTTTCACGATTTCCCACTCATTTTTGCAAGTTTTCGCTCTTCCTGCCCTAGACGTCCGAGTGCATAGCCATCAAAATCTACAAATTTAAAAAATCTTTCAAACTCCGGAAAAGTCTCGGAAACCTGTTTTGCCATGGCTTGAGCAATATAGCGATAGGTGGGGTGACCAGCTGGTGAGGACCGAAGCTCTGTTAACCATTGCAAAGCTCTTAAATTAATATGAAAATACCAGCGCATATTATATGCCATTGGGACGATATACTGCGCTTCTTCAGGAAGCTCTAATGCAATCGTATCGTAGGCCGATTTTGCCTTATCTAATACACTTCTATACTCATCCTCCATTTCTGTGCCGAGTATTTCCTCAGGAATATAGTAACCAAGGCCGCAGGAGAGTTTTTGCCGCTCTTGAGTTAGAGTGCGGTGCCTTTGAAGATCACGGTAGACTCCAAAATCTGCAACAATTTCAAAAGTAAATTCCGCATTTTCAAGCGCTCTTGGAGATTTATGCCGTCTATTCTCTCTTGAGGATGCACCCGCATCAAGAACGCGAGCAATTTCTTCTTTTGAAAGTCTATGGCAATAATCTTGAAGAGATTTTAAACTACAATTGGATCCTTCAAAAAGCAGCGCCGCCGCAATTTTCACAGGGCTTTCCGCGTCGAAATTAATCAGCTTTACCCCAGCTTCACCATTACTTGAAGTTTTCACCTTGTGTCTAAGACCCACGCTATCTATTTCTTGATGCATACGTTCATGAAAACTACTGAAAGTTATTTGATGTTTATGTGTTGGCTCAGCTCTTCTAATAAAAGAAGGGATGACTTTAGAGAGCTCCGTATATCCCTGACTTCCAATTTCTTGCATTTCCCCAAGATTATGACCATTGAGTTTTTGGAGAAGGGTTTCAAAAAAACGTCCATTTCCATAAACACCCATATTTGTAAGAGCACTTGCTGGAAGAAGCCCTCTTAAACAATCCAAAACTTTTGCACGCAAAGCCGCGGCATAGGCAACTTTTGAAATTTCTGGATCTTTAGGAAATCCTTTTTCTATTAATTCCGTAAGTGGTGGAATGAGTTTTCCATAAGTTTCAAAAAGCTCCCCACATATTTCTAGATAAAGATCTCGATAGGCAGAGGTCATTAGAACAGGCTCTTTATAAAAAAGGTATTCTCCATTCACTTTTTGATCAAAATAGATATAGCGTGTCGATTTTTCAAGAGGAGACCCTCCAATTCGGCAATCTTCCACAATTTTTGCACCGAGCATGGAAATGTTTTCTATAGATCGGAA
>DAOWHK010000190.1 GCA_030641465.1 Parachlamydiales bacterium
TACAATTCATGATATGCTAACACTCTTATCCTATAGCCTGAATCTAGAGTCAACAACGATTAATTCTTTATTACCTATTGTCCAAAAGCCCTATTTTACAGTCGATTCCAAATTTCAAATGGGACTTGGATGGGAATATAAAAAATGGAGAGGGGTAAAACCCTATCTTGCAATGACATCTTCTGGTCACCTATTTGGATTTAGCAGCTTTATCGGAATGGTAAAAGAGAAGAAAATTGGCATTGTCATTCTTACAAATAATGGAGAAGCACCTGTCGAGGAGCTTGGAGAAAGGCTCCTTGGTTATCTTAAACTACATGCTGAAGCCAAAAAATAAATGCCTTATCTAAACTTTGACATCCTAACTGCTCTGCCTTGGGAACTTCAGGAGAGAATTTTTAGAGAGATTGGGAACCCAACCATTACGGCTCGCGTCTCAAAAGCCTGGAAACAGAAAACAGACCTTGCAATGCAAATTGAGCTCAACTTGATTTCTCATGAAAAACCTAAAGAAAAACTCAACGTGACAGTATTTGCGTATCGAGTAGTTTTTCAAATACAAAAAGACACTATTTATCCAAATCTCCCTTTAATTTCCTATGTAAGATATAAACAAATGGGGCAAGCTATTAACGCGCGAGTTAATCTCCGATTCTGGAGCGAATTAGAAGAATCGGAGCGATATTTAAAGACGGTTTCTCATTTAAGCGAAGTAGAAAGAGCAGATGCACTCTTTTCTTGGATGCGACAAGACAAAGCAATGCAAGGAATAATCCGACTTGATCTTTCCCAAAGAGAAATTATATATATTTCTCCTGAAATATATATACTCTCAAACTTAAAAGAATTGGATCTTAGTCATAACCCTATAGCGTATCTTCCAAGAGAGTTGGGGCAACTTCAAAACTTATGCAAAATAAATCTTAGCTACACTAATCTTTCAGATTTCCCGGCAGAAATAGAGCACCTGTTTTCTCAAAAAGTAGAAATCATGTACGAAAATAATTCGAATGCCATACATAGAGTGCTTACAAGGCGTAAATCAAATACATGCGCTCTGCTGTAGGAAGTGTAAAGCAATTTTTTTAAATAATTATATTGCGCCGTTTTAGTTCGATTTAATTTGAATTATAGCGTGTATTATGTTATTACGTTCTTTTAATTCAACATAAATTGGAAGTTTGTATGTCTCTTAGTCCCATTAATTCATTGCCAGATGATCCTCTTTTAGAGATTTTACTTGAAGTTGGAGATCCTAGTGTAGCTGGAGTAAGTAGAAGATTTCGCGTGTTAGCAAATTCTCCTCAATTTTATAATGGTATACTTGCGCGAATCTTTAAATCACTAGAGCCTTCTGATTTAGCCCATCTTCGGGTTATTTTAAATCCTCAAAATCCTTCCCTGCAAAATGTAAAAGAAATATTTCAAAAGATTGTAGGGCAACATAGAGAAAAAGCGGGAACTGCTGCCCCAATCTATCCAAATTTACCTCTACTTTCAACGGAAAGACTTGTGGCGAGTTTAGGAGCGCTAAAAAAGCTTGATGAAGAAAAATTCATTGATACTCTGATACTTTCAAATATGCAAAGTGAAGAGGATAGAGCGGCTTTTTCTGCACAAACATTAGAGGAAAAGCGCGCATGGATGTATAGTATTCCTGAGCAGCTTGCGACTATCAGGTTTTGGCCTCATACTAGAGCTTCCCTAAAATTGGACTTTTTACCAAAATGTATTGAGTTATTTTCTAGACTTGACTCTCTTCCTTGCGATTCTTGTGCACTCTCGACGCTTCCAGAAGAGATAGGAGCACTGACTGCATTACAAAGTTTGTCTCTTAGCTCTAGTCATCTAACTGCTTTGCCAACAAGTTTTAGTGGGTTAATTAGTCTCCGTCAGTTACGGCTTGACAATAATAATTTCAGGACTTTTCCGGAGCAAATATGTTCACTTCCGGAATTATCTTCTTTAAGTCTGGATTCTAATGATTTAAGTGATTTGCCAATGAGTATTACTGCGTTAACTAAACTTAATTATTTATCTATTAAAAATAATCATTTTGATGTTTTGCCAGAAGAAATATTTCCCCTTGTTGCTTTGCAATTTTTGGATTTGAGTTCAAATGATTTAAGTGCTTTGCCAGAGGAAATCAGCGCATTGACGAATCTAAAAGAGCTCCGTCTAGATCACAATAGATTAGAGGTTTTGCCAGAAGGAATTAGAGCATTAACTATGCTTCATACTTTGGGTCTGAATAATAACAGATTATCGACCATATCACCTAATATCATGCTACTTACGAATTTGCATAGTTTAGGTCTAGACGGTAATGCAATAGCTTCTATTCCAAGGGGAATAAGTGCATTAACTAGTCTTCGTGCCCTAGGCATTTGTGGTAATCAGCTAGAAGTTCTGCCTCCTGAAATATGCGAACTAACTGCATTAGAGCACCTTGCTTTTAAAAATAATAGATTAAGAACCTTGCCAGGCGGTGTGACTGCATTCACTAACCTTGAGCGGCTTGATCTTCGTGAAAACCCTTTCGAGAGTCTACCGAGTGGAATTCTTAAATTACCTCAGCTGCAGCATTGTATATTGCAAGCAGATGATGCGCCTTACCAAGGTGCTATGGGGCTTTATAAACGTTTATTACAACGTGAAAAAAATATAGTCCACGGGTTGATTGCGCAATTTGCCCAAGATGATGGGGTCATCATTGATGCAGAGCCAAATGATTGGGGGAAAATTCATATTTTAGAAGATGTGACCCGTTTTCAAAAAGTCATGCATCAGTATGTTGAGGGTCTTTTTGAAGCACTCTCCGAAGAGCAAAGAAAATCTGTTACTGAAGAAGTAATTCAATTTTATGTTTCTAAAGAGGAAAAAACTGCCGAGTGGGCTTTGGAGCACTTATTTGACGATCTTTCGCTACTTGCTTGGAAAATACGAGAAGTACGCAGAAAAGAGGGTTAGTCCAAGATAACTGTAAGAGATTCATCAAAGCTTGTGGTATAATTCGGGGAGCGCATTGCACGGCGCCCTTGCCATTTTTTTTGCGTGCCCTCTGCTGCAAAATGGATCGACTTATTTTGATATTTTTGATTGATTTGATCCATGACGCTTGCGACCTTGTCTTTTTTACTCGAGCTCTTATCTTTGCTAAATAAATCCCATTGAACACTTGATACTAAAGATCCAAGAAAAATGCCGGCGCGTTTATAGGAAAGCCCCTTTTTGTAAATGACATTTAGGCATATTTCTCCGTAGCGATTTAGATCGGGCGCGTAGGAAGATCCAAGAGGAAGGTCTAGGTAGTGCGCATTGGAGTAATAAGGGGTTTTTCCAAAGCGATTTGTGGCGATAAAAACGCCGAGATGCGTTGCTTGAAGTTTTTCCAAGCGTAGCTTTTGAGCACCTATTTCGATAAAGCTTGCAATCGCTTGTTTAAGGAGCTCTTTTGAGTCGATCTCTTTTCCAAACGATCGAGACGAAACAATCGATTTTCTTGGAGATCTTACTTCATTAAGGGTTAAACAGGGGATGCCGCGAAGCTCCATGACAGTTTTGAGCCCGCCAACTTTTAGGAGTTTTCTAATTAAGGGATCTGGCATAGCGACTAAATCTTTTGCAAAGCGGATGCGATGATTTTTTAGACTACTGCTAAATTGACGTCCGATGCCCCAGATATTTTCCACGGGAAAAGTTTTTAGATAGGGGGCTGTTTCAATAATCGCCAAAACACCTTGGTATTTTAGGTTTTTTTTAGCGAGGTGGCTTGCAAGTTTTGCTAAAGTCTTTGTTTTTGCAATTCCGATCGAGACAGGAATCCCTGTCCACTTTGCTATTCTTTGTTTGATTGTTTGACAAAGCGTTTCTAGCTTGTCTTTTGGAAGAATGGGTAGTTCGATAAACATTTCATCAATGGAATAGATTTCTATAGGGAAGCCAAATTGCGATGTGATCGATCTAATTCGATTGGAAAAATCTCCATAAAGGGAGAAGTTTGAGGAGAATACGGTTACATTGTGGTTTAGAAAAAGATCTTTGTATTTAAAAGCTGGAGCTCCCATGGGAATCCCGATCTGTTTGGCTTCGTTTGATCTTGCGATCACACATCCGTCATTATTTGAAAGAACGACGACAGGTTCATTTTTAAGTTTTGGCTCAAAAACTCTTTCGCAGGAGACAAAAAAATTATTACAATCGATAAGAGCAAACATGATTACTTTGCTTTGTGAATGATGTAGGTGACAGTTCCCCAAACTAGGAAATCAGAATCATGAATGATTTCAATGGGGAGAAAAGTATCGTTTTCTGCTTCTAAAAAAAGTTTCTCTCCCTTTTTACGTAGCCGCTTAACAGTAAATTCTCCATTTAATGCAGCAAGTACGATCATTCCATTTTTAGGAGTGATTGCCCTGTCAACAATAAGTAAATCTCCTGTTTGGATGAGGGCATTTTGCATCGAGTCGCCTTGAACCCTGACAAAAAATGTAGCTTCTTTATGTTTGATGAGAAACGTATTTAGATCGAGCTTTTGCTCCATCAAGTCTTCGGCAGGAGAGGCAAATCCTGCGTTTACCCTCGTCTCAAAGTAGGGAGTGAGAGTTTTCTTAGAGTGGTCTAGAGAAAAAAATTGTACTTTTTGCATAATTAATTTTTTAACAACTATTATTGAATATCTATAAGCTTTAGCATAACATAAGCATTATGAAAAGAGAACATTGGAAATCAAGATTTGGGTTTATTTGGGCAGCTGTAGGCTCTGCAATTGGCCTTGGAAGTATTTGGCGATTTCCCTATGTTGTCGGGGAAAATGGGGGAGCAACGTTTGTTCTTCTCTATCTTATTTGCCTTGTAGCGATTGGATTTCCTGTTTTAATTGCAGAGATTTTGATTGGAAGAAAAACGCAGCTAAGTCCTGGTGGTGCGTTCAAACTTTTAGGGCGAAATAATGCTTGGGGAAAGCTTGGCAAGTTGACAATGACTACGGGATTTCTTGTTAGTTCCTTTTATGCTGTGATTGCTGGCTGGACAATGGGCTATTTAATAGAAGCTCTATTTGGAAAAATCACTCATTTTGAAACGATCAAACAGGCATTCGGGCATTTTTCGGATGTGAGCACATCAGCGATTTGGTCTCTTGGGTATCTTTTAGCGTTTATGATTGCCTCAGGGCTTGTGTTGTATACAGGCGTTCGCAAAGGAATTGAAAAGGGGAATAAGGTGATGATGCCCCTACTTTTGATTGTGCTTATTGGTCTTGTCATCAAAGGGTTGACAATGGATGGCGCATCGCGTGGCATTCAATTTATTTTTCAGCCGGACTGGAGCCTTTTGACTCCAACTGCGATCCTTATGGCGCTTGGCCAGGCATTTTTCTCTCTTAGTCTTGGGCAAGGAACGATGGTTACTTATGGTAGTTATATCAAGAAAGACGAAAATCTACCCTTTACCTGTTTTCCTATTGTATTATTTGGTATTTGCATCTCCCTTCTTGCAGGGATTGCAATTTTTACTTTTGTCTTTTCTGTAGGCATGGCGCCAACTGAAGGGGAGAGTCTCATGTTTCAAACGCTTCCTTTGATTTTTTCTAAAATCTCTGGAGGATATTTTCTTAGTCTTCTTTTCTTTTTGCTTTTATTTCTTGCAGCTGTTACCTCGCAAATTTCCGCTTTAGAGCCCATGATTTCCTATTTGCAAGATGCAAAAAAATGGAAAAGACATCGCGCAGTTACAATTACATGCCTTTGTTCCTTTTTGCTCGGCATTCCAAGTGCACTTTCTTTTGGCCTATTAAAAAACTTTACGCTTTTTGGAATGACATTTTTTAATCTGATTCTTTTTCTCTCGCTAAATATTCTCATTCCCCTTGGAGGGCTTGCAGCAGTAATCCTTGTAGGCTGGAGATGGGGGTTAAAAAAAGCGATGGATCATTTAAGGGAAGGTTCGGGCGATTTATTAGATAGGCAGCCGATGATTCGGCATTATTTATGTTTTGGAATTAAATATTTAGCACCACTTATCATCTTGTTTGTCATGCTTGATGCACTTGGAATTTTTAGGAAAATTTATGGATAGTTTTATCAATCTTCTGATTCTTTTTACTTTTCCGTCCTTTGCTGTGCGCGTTCTAATTCTTCAGCACAAGGAGCTCTTTTCAAAGCCGAGTACTCCTTTTTTAAGTGTCATGGGAGCGTTTATTGTAGGTGTTTGTCAAGATTTATTTGTCACAATACAAGTTCTGATTCTTTTTGGAATGCTTAGTAAAATTGTTCCTTTTGCCTTTATGCTGCAGCTTGTAGCTTTTGCGCTCATCCAACTCAATATCATTTTTGATGCATATCTCTACCGTAAAACATCGATCCGGATGGATGTCGCATTTTTTGCATTTATCAACGATATCAAGTGTTTTTGGGACTCTGCAAAAGCCAAAGGAATTGGGCTATTTCTTCCAAGTGCGTGCCTTTTTTTACTCTATCCTTTGATGCTTTTTCCATTTGTTAAATCTGAGCTCATCGATTTTTCTTTAAAAGCATTTGATATGAAGCTTTGTATAGGAATTTCTCTTGTCGCGATTTTTGGAAGAATTCCTCTATCTAAAAGGCTTCTTTATGCTATTGACAACGCGGTATTTCATCAAGAAATTTGGGTTGTAAAGCAAGTGTTTTCCTTTATTAATAGTAAAAGGCTAAAGCTTTCTAAAAGCGCTAAAATGCCAAAAAACGTTTTTTTGCCAATGGCAGAAGTGAGCTCCGCGGTATCTTCAGAGTTTCCTCTCTTAAAATTTACAGAGAAGTTTGAAGGAGAAAAACAATGCGAAGTCGATATAAAAAGTAAGGAACTTCCAAATATTATTTTTCTTTTTATGGAATCTTTTCGCGCAAAAGATATCGGTGCACTTGGAGGATCCTTTGATGTGAGTCCAAATTTTGATCGGCTTGCAAAAGAGGGGATTTTATTTTCCAATTTTTATGCAAACTCGATTAAAACATCTCGCTCCCTAACCTCATCACTTTTTGGGATCCCCTCTGATATTGATACGCGTGACGGTTCAAGTGATAGCAGTTTCCCCCTAATTAGCATTGCAGATATTTTAGCAAATGCTGGATACCAAACAGCCTATCTTCATAATGGAGAAATCGCCTTTGAGAATCAGTTTGATTTTCTCTCAAGTCATGGATTTGAAACAGTTTATGGAAAAGATGATATTTTAAAGCATTTTCCAAATGCACCATCCTCTAGCTGGGGACTGCCCGATGAATATCTTATGCAATATGCAACGAAATGGTTAAAAGAGCAAAAAAGCCCCACATTTTTAACGATGTTTACCATGACAAATCACCATCCTTGGATAATTCCTGATGATTATAATCCCCCAAAATTTCCAAGTCATTTAAAACCAAATCATAGAAAATACTTAGAGACCTTTCACTATAGCGATCAAGCTCTTGGGAAATTTGCAAGTACGCTTGATGATCAAACAATTCTTTTTGTGCTAGGAGACCATGGACAAGCCATGGGAGAGCACATGCAGAATTTTACTCAGCAAAAAGGGCTATATGAGGAAAACATTCATGTGCCACTACTAATCTATGCAAAAGACCGAATCAAAATTCCAAAGATTATCCCAGATATCAGCTCTCAGCTCGATCTTATTCCAACCGTGATGGATATGCTTGGTATTCAAGCTGTCAATCACTCGATTGGAAGCTCTTTACTTAGAAAAGTTAACAAGCGAAAAATATTTTTTCATAATCCTTTTGTCTACGGATTTTTTGGAATGAGAGAAGGCCCTCTCAAATTTATCTATTCAAAATCCATTGATGAAGTAGAGCTTTATGATTTAGAAAAAGATCCTGACGAAAAAAATAACATTGCAAAAGAGAGACCTGATCAAGTGGAGAAATTTCTTGCAGAAATAAAAGTCTACAAACGGTTTTTTAAAGAGATTTATGACAATAAACGGTTTGTTCCAAACAAATTTGAAACTTCTTAGTGCGTGCCTTTTTTTCGTAAGGGCTTCTTTTTTTTCGCACTTCTTCTTGATTCGCTAAGAGCAATTGCCACAGCTTGCTTTTGAGGCTTTCCAGAATGGATTAGTTCTTTGATATTTTCAGAAATGACTTTTTTAGAGGATCCTTTTTTAAGTGGCATAGTCTTTTCCTTTAGTGCTTCCTTTAGTTTTTGTATAAAAAAAAGTGACTTTTCTGTATATTTTTTCTTTTAAAAAGGAGGGATTATGGCAGCTTCATCCATTCAATTGCGGTACGATCAGTTACTTCCAGAATTAATTTCAACCTTGCAAGAGGCTGTGAATTTAAAAGGGGAGATAGATAATTATAATCAGACCTTGGAAAGTGTTACTGAATATCATTTAGATGAAATTACTCGTCAAGTTGATGAGTTTTCTAAAAAAATTGCGACTTTCGATCGTGATGTAGAAGAACCCTCACCAATTTCTAAGTATAGCACCTTTATTGAGGTAATGAAATCTACTGAGGATTATCAAACAAAAAATTATGTTCATTTCGATGTTTTTAATACATGCTTCCTGAATTTAGTGAGTAAAGTGGAGCAAATTCGAAATCATACACTGCAACGAACAGTAGATATACGTGAAGATATTGAAAAAGGGCGTGATCCGAAAAGTAGCATGCTTATGTATGCTCGAAGAAGTGATCGATGGAATCCTTTGTCAGAATATTTTTCAATTACTAAGGGGTGTGAAGCCGTCGGATTGGTGCAAAAAGGCTTTCAACAAGGAGGCGGAATTTAAGCTGCAACAGACTGTTTTGCACTCTGCGATTCTTTGGAAAATTCCTTGCCGAGATAGCGCGTTGCTATAATCCAGCAAACCACTGTAATTCCGATAATTGGCATGAGATAAGGAGTTATGGTTAAGACGGATCCAGAAGTGCCTATAAGATCAATCATTGCTACTTGAATCCAGGATGACCCAGATTTTCCAAAGCGCGACCCAACGACATCTATAGCCGCTTTTCCTTTAACCTTTGACTCTTCATCAAGAGGGATGTAAACCATTTCTTTTGTGGAGTCAAAAAAGGAATATTTAAGCACTTTGCTTGTGGCATTTTGAACAGCTCCAAACATCACGAGGAACATTAGAGGTGTGACCCCAAAAAGTTTGGTTACAAACGAAAGATGGGAGTGATTGATCACCAGAATAAAAAAGATGAATCCGGTAATACCCACAAGAATCGGCGTGATTTGGGCGCTAAAATGCCAACCAAAGACTCGCATCGTGCTACCACCTAGGAAAAGGACAGTGATGAGAGCTGTAAACCCGATATATTTAGTCATAGACGCAATAAAGGCTTGATAATCAGCAGGGGATGGGTAAAGCAATTTTAAATGCGCCTTCCAGGTGACTTCGACCATATTGATGGTAAGAGCGCAACCGATCACGAGAATAGCAATACATAATAAATA